>NZ_KV831358.1:0-59590 GCF_001837075.1 Staphylococcus sp. HMSC063F05 | reverse complement strand
CACTGTCTGAATCCGAGTCACTGTCTGCGTCCGAGTCACTATCTGAGTCCGAATCGCTGTCTGAATCTGAATCACTGTCGGAGTCTGAGTCACTATCGGAATCCGAGTCACTGTCTGAATCCGAGTCACTGTCTGCGTCCGAATCGCTGTCTGAGTCTGAGTCACTATCGGAATCCGAGTCACTGTCTGCGTCCGAATCGCTGTCTGAGTCTGAGTCACTATCGGAATCCGAGTCACTGTCTGAATCCGAGTCACTGTCTGAATCCGAGTCACTGTCTGCGTCCGAATCACTATCTGAATCATCGTCAAAATAACCATTATCTATACTAAAGTCATCATGATCAGTAATCGTTACACGAACATCTTCCCCATCAGCATCTTTTTCATCATCATTTCCAGAATTTGCTGTAGTTTGAGTCATGCCTTCCGGTTTCTCAAAATGAATAATGTAATTACCACTATCTAAATTATCAAATTGATACTTCCCATTTTCATCAGTTGTTGTAGTGCTAATTATATTTCCTTTTTCATCCTTTAACGTTACTTTAACACCAGAAATTCCTTTTTCATTGTCATCTTGGATACCATCTTTATTTGTATCTTCCCATACATAGTCACCTAAGTTATATGTTGGCTTGTAGAAACCTGAGTCTATTGTTTTATTATCTGCATCTTTGACTGTGACTGTTGTTTTCGTACCGTTTGAATCTTTACCTTCGTCACTTCCCGAATTTTGTTTAGTCGGTGTGTAGCCTTCCGGCGTCTCAAATTCTATTGTGTAATCCCCGTTCTCTAAACCTGTGAATTCATATTTACCATTTGAATCTGTTGTCGTTGTGCCAATAGTATCTCCATTTTTATTTTTTAACGTTACTTTAACACCAGAAATTCCTTTTTCATTGTCATCTTGGATACCATCTTTATTTGTATCTTCCCATACATAATCTCCGACATTGTATTTAGGAGTTAAATAAAAGCCAGTATCTACAGTCATATTATCAGCATTATTAATTGTTCCTTTGGCAACAACTACTTTACGTGTACCATCACGTTCACCATCTGAATCTATTGCATCATTTGTAGAATTATTTGCGGGAGATGGCGTGTAATTATCAGGAATCGCAAACTCGACTGTGTACGTTCCATTTTGTAAATTATCAAACTGATAATGTCCAGATTGATCAGTAGTTACACGTTGCAATTCTCTATTGTTACTGTCTTTAAGAGTAACATAAACACCTGCTAAACCTTTCTCATCATCATCTTGAACACCGTTTTTATTTTTATCTAACCATACATAGTCACCCAGACTATATGTAGGATTATCCCCTTGTGCTGTTGAAGAACCATTGAGATAAGACACCGTTGTAGACTTCGTTCCACGGTAAAAATCATTTGTATTGGTAGTACCATCTCTTGTTAACCAATATTCGGTATAAACATTTCCAGTTCCCGTTGGTCTCACTGCTTGAGTTACAATATACTTTTTACCATTTGCCATACTTCTAGCAAAATTGATATCAACTCTAGTACCATCTGCACTTACTTTAGGTGCAAATTGACTTGTCACATCTTTTACATTAGAACTATTTAAATCAGGATTGAAGCTATCTACCATCGCATTGGTATCCGTCACTTCGTAAACTTTCACTTCACCTGGTATAAATTTACCATTTTTTACTGTTGAGAAATATTTAGCATATTTAGGGTTTTGGTTATTTTGGTTTAGATAAACAACTTCGTTATGTTTATTATTTACATTATCCACATTTGCTACCGCTGCTGTAGTTGTATTGTCCTTTTTATTACCATAATCCACAATGAAGTCTTTTTTGACTACTTCGTTAGCAATCGTCACTTCCATAGGATAATTCTGATTATCCTTAATTGCTGTTTCCCTCTTAGGCGTCGCAATTAAATCAAAACTACCTGTAATATTTTGATATTGATCAACATAGTTAGTAAATGTATAAGTCGTCGTATTTGTAGTTTTATCATATACACCATTAGCTACAATAGAGCCATCCTTACTACGTAGTTGAGTTTTTATTGCAGGAAGTTCTAAACCACCCGGTCTAATATACTGACCATACTTAATAGTAAAAGTATCTCCCTCTTTTATGCTGTCATCTAATTCATAATTTGCTTTTAAATTAAATTGTTCGTTACTTGTTGGCCATATTACGTTATTAGCGTGATTATTACTCTTATTAAGTGAAAGCGTAGGGTTTGTGATTTTAACTTTATCATTCACATTTTTACCACTATTAGGCTCAGCAGCTAAACTCATTAAATTCATGCGTGGACTTGCACTCTTATGTGGTGAATTTTTTGATTGAGATGTGTTTAGAGCTAATGGCGTATCGACACCATAATCAGGGTTAGAAAAGTCTTTTTTTAGTGCTTCAGCAATGATTGCTTCATTGATTTGTTCTCTAGATGCAGCTTTTAAATCTAAATTATCTCTAACTGCATTTGTAATTGCTTCTGTTTCATTAGAATCAACACCTAAACTAGCTACAGCACTTCGTGTGTAATCTTGCTTATCATTGACTGAACTATCTGTTGAAACAGAAGGTGTTTTTAATTTAGTTGTCGTGTGTTCAACATCTTGAGTAGGTTCATCATTAAATTTTGTTTTATATACTTTTTGTTCTGATGGTTTTGAATCTAATTGTTTAGAAGGTGCTGACTGATTATCTGTACTGTCGTTATTTGCTTGTGATGAAGTTTTCTCACTTTGAGTTGGAGAGTCATTTGTGTCTAAATTTGATTTATTAGTAGACATTTGAGCTTGCTTAGTAGAATGTTCGTCTGTTTTACTTTCTTTAGATGTCGTTGAGGATGAATTTAAATTATCTTTTAAAGATGGATTATTCTTCTCAGTCGAATCTTGTTGTGTAGTTGAGGTTTTGGGTGTTTCAGCTATTGATTCCTCATTAACAGTTGGTGCTTCAACTTTTTTTACTTCAGTTGCATTGTTTACATTTGTTGTTTTCTCAGAACTATGTGATCCGTTGTCTAAATCGACTTGATTAAGTTTTGAGTTTTCATTATCACGACTACCTTTCTGTTCTTCTTTTGAAGCTGATTCTAATTGATTGTCTTCAGCCGCTTTAGCCTCATTGTCTGCGGCACCAAACATTAACGTAGCACCCACGAGTATTGAAGCTGTACCTACTGTGAACTTCCTAATCGAGTACTTGTTTACCTTGTTGGATAGAAAATCCACTCTCTTGTTAATTGGTCCTTGTCTTCTCTTTTTCATACTATACCTCCAGTTAAAATAAATATTTTACAAGGAAATAATTTGAATATTTACTTGTAAATTGCATTTACATTTTTATGTAAATACTTTATAAGCATAATTTATCCAATAAAGCAAAACAATACTTTTTTAAAAAAATAAATTAATATAATAATATAAATTACCCCAATTATTTTTATAATTACTTTTAATTCCTTTCATTTTTCGGATTTTATTTCTATAAATAAAATTTAAAGATGCTTTATTATAAAAGTATAAAAGCATTTAACTTTTAGGAGTAAAAATGCTCTATAATGGAGGTTAGAAACTAATAATCTTTGCTACTAATTCTAAATTAGCAGTACAAAACAGATGAAAAATTAAATAATTATTTCTTTCTATAAAAACTTTAAAAGAATGATGATTTAATAATAAAATTATGTAATTTATTTTTATAGATATCTTAAAAACTTTACATTTTCTATAGAATTTTCGTTGGTAAGAGAGTTAAAACAAGGTTTTTACAAACATCTTGCAAAATAAATTGAACCACCACATATTTAAATTAATCTTTATCAAATTTCGATACAGTCTTAACTATAAATTTTTAATATTTACCAAATGTATTCATAAATAAAGCTTAAATTATAGGATTGTTTGGAAATATGAATCATAGAGAAGACTATTAGCTGTAAGTGCTAGAAACCTCAAAATAGTGATAGTCAATTTTATACAAAAACTCTATCTAATTTTTCAAACCCAAAGATAAAGCGATTGAGCTAAATGATTTTTCTTTCACAACTCTCCTGTAGAAAATCTTTAAGTTAAGAAATTTTTGAAATTATCTAATACGTTTAAAATGATATCTAGTCAATCTCTTGAAGAAGATCCTAAGAAATTTGAGGAATTCGAGTGATAAAATTTGTTTCAATTGAGAGGATATTCTATATATTTATTCATTTTAAAAATAAAACTTTCTCAAACACCAAATATTTTCTAAACTATTACAAAAATCTAATTGCTTTTCATTCATTAAATAATACAACAAATTATATTTAATCAAAATAATTTTCTAATTAGATTATTTTAAATTATAAAAAATATACAATCTTTAACTTTAATAATAAATTAAACGTAATTTATCATACAATCTATATCTCCAACATTTAAAACTGTTGATAGCAAATAAACAGCTATGATTGTCACACAATTCTGTAAATTATACACATATAATCCAGCTGCTGTGGATAATCACACCCTAACTTAAAACGTTGCTATAACAACTTTTCTATTTTTTACCTATCTAGTTATCCACAAATCACTTCTCATCTTTAAAAACATTAATAATTTTTTAATCTTAATTTTATATTGAATTAATGACCTTGGATTACGATTGAAAAGAAAATGAAAATAAGGGATGAAAATATGGATTTCGTTAAATCAAAAACTGACTTATTTAGACTCATAGACAATGAAGCTCAAACATCGACATCTAAGATGGTTTTATTCTTAATATTAGGAACTATATTTTTAGATGCATATGATATTACTATTTTAGGTACAATGACTGATCAACTCACTCAACAGTTTCACTTATCACCAGCAACGCTATCTATAGTAATGACCTCTTTACCTATTGGTGCATTATTTGGTGCATTACTTGGTGGTACATTAGCACATCAGTTTGGACGCAAGCGTATTTTATCAATTGCCTTACTAACACTTACTGTAACCTCTCTTGGTGCGGCACTCGCACCAAATGTAATTATTCTAATAATATGTCGTTGTATAATGGGGTTTGCTATTGGAATGGATAGTCCAGTTGCTTTCACTTTTATTGCGGAAATAAGTAATTTAAAGCACAAAGGAAGAAATGTTAACTATTGGCAAGTCGTTTGGTATGTTGCAATAGTTACTTCTGCTTTAGTGGTCACTGCGTTCTTTATGCTAGGGACTGGTGCACATTTGTGGAGATATGCAGTTGGATTTGGTGCACTTATTGCTTTTGTCTTGTACATCTTGCGAATTAAATATTTACACGAAAGTCCGACATGGGTGATTAATCATTATTCTTTAGAAAAAGCAACTGAATTTATAAGAAAATATTATCATAAAGACATCCACCTAGAGGGAACGCTTGAAGATGATTTAAATTCTGATGTGACTTCGCCACATAATTCTTGGACAGACTTATTTAAACCGAGATATATAAAAAGAATTATCCTGGCGACTGCGATTTCAACATTACAAGGTATGCAGTACTATGGTGTCGGTTTATACATACCTATTATTGCAACTTATCTTATTAGTAAGGATAAAATAGGTGTATTATTAGGTACTGCTATAGTCAATATAGCAGGTATTCTAGGCGCATATTTAGGTGCTCAATTGACTTATAAATTAGGTACACGCAAGCTTACAATGATAGGCTTCACACTTGTATTACTTTCAATGGTATGTGTAGGACTCTTTTATCATCATCTACCAATGCTTCTTAACACTTTCCTTATTGGATTATTTTTATTTGGCCATTCAGGAGGTCCTGGTACTCAAGGAAAAACAATTGGTGCCTTATCATTTCCGACTCATTTACGTTCACAAGCTACTGGCTTTGTAGAATCTGTAAGTCGTACTGGTAGTATCATAGGTACTTTTGTCTTTCCAATCATTCTTGCTACAGTAGGTCTAACGAATACTATGTTAATCTTGTCTATTGTCCCTTTACTCGGAATTATCATAACAGTATCTATAAAATGGGAAGCTGTCGGTAAGCATATTGAAGTAGAATAAGCATTAAAAAACCCCTTAGTACGTATGTCATTGAAAATATGCACTAAGGGGTTTTATTTAATTAGTTAGGAAATGTTCCAGGATTAAAACTACCGCCCCACCGATTAAATGGCCAGTATCTCAAAACTACTTTTCCAACAACTTGATTTTTATCTAAAAGACCTACTTCATCCATGCGACTGTCAATACTGTTTTGACGATTATCACCTAAAACCAAGTATTTACCACTAGGAATTTTCATATTGCCATTCGTACCCTTAAGATCTTTAGACTTAAAGTTTTCCGTTAGATATTCTCCAACTTTATGTTTTTTATTTTCACTTAAATAAGGCTCATCTACTTTTTTACCGTTTAAATATAGTTGATCTTTTTTATATTCTACTGAATCACCTGGTTTACCAATAAGTCGCTTAATATAATCTTGCTTCGCGTTAGCATGAAAAATCACTACATCTCCTGTATCAATATGATCAAGTGTTTTTGCTATACGACTTACTATCACTTTTTCTCTATTTTCAAATGTTGGATGCATAGACGCTCCTTTGACTGTATAAGAAGCAAATAAAAACTTTTGCACAAGTGTGACGATAACAATTGCAACGATTATGGCTACAATCCATTCTATTATTTCTTTCTTCATTATTATGGCTCCCTTGATATGTTTTTATGTCATTTATTACTAAGCTTACATGGGCTCATAAAAGATTACTGAACAACACCATTTTTAACTTTAATGTGTTTTCCTTTTTCAATTTTGTCATATTGTTTTTTAGGTACGACAACGACACGCTTTCCTTGTTTGGTCTTTACAGTAACAGTATAAAGTTTCTCATGAGGCTTCATTTGTTGTTTCAACATATGAAACTGAGCATCTACACTGTTTTTCTTTTCATGTTGATTTAAAAACGAATGTGCAAAAATATAATAGAATAACCAATTATTATAATAAGTTGTAGCAATATATTGAGATGAGTATGGTGCACTTGAATCATAAGGTCTTTGAGACGGCATCAAAGAACGAGATTGTGCTTTTTGTCTTGATACACTTTGTTGTCCTTTATTTTTGGTTGCTGTTACACGACTTGATTTTGTTGCTTGTTGGGCAGCACGCTGACTAGATTGTTGTGCATTGCGAGACGCATTTATTGCACTAGAACGACTCATACTTGTACTTGAAGAAGTTGAACCTCTAGATGCAGAAGCTGCACTGCTACTTGAACTAGAACTTGCCGAACTGGAACTACTCGTTCCTCCTGACGTTGTTGCATGAGAATATGTACTGACAATACTTAAAGAAGACGTGAGAAGTACCATTATTACGCAACTTGTTTTAAATAATAGCTGTTTCATTTTGTCACCTTTCTTTTACTTCGTAACTTCATCTTTCGAAACGGCTTTGCCTTCAACATCATCATCACCATAAATCATATATGGTGGTCGATATACATGAATTTTCTTCCCATCCTTTACAATATATGGTTTTTTATTACCATCACCTAGTATATGTTCATACACGTGATCTAAATCAGCTTTTTCTATATGTGATTTACCTTTTTTATCTTTATATTTAATCTCAACATTTGGCGTTTCAGAATCTCCATCATTTAATATTTCATAATAAACATAATCATATTTATCAGATTTTTGACTTTCCTTAGATGGCTCTTTTTGTTTTCCAGAACCTCCACATGCACTTAAAGTAACAGTTATGGTAAGTATACTTATGATCATAAAAACTTTTTTCATATTAATACTCCTTTTCTCCATTCATAAATTCATAATAAATTATAACAAACAATTTTTAAATTATTATTAATGATTAACTAAAACCTTATTTTTAAAAATTCAGTTTAAATTAAGCGCCATGGATAATCCGGAAAATTAAACCAAAAGCATTCACTTATATGTATTTTGATAAATTATAAAACAAGTATCTTTCAAACATGTAAGTTTCATGTCTATAAATGTAAGTTTAGATAAAGGCAAGGATATCCCAACCATCCTACAATTTAAATATAGATAACTAAAGGAGTGAGAGGATGGCTATTTTAACAGCAAATCAATTATCAAAAGTATATGGTCACAAACAAAAATATCGAGCTTTAAATAATATAAGTTTTTCAGTTGAAAAAGGGGAATTTGTAGCTGTCATGGGTCCTTCTGGATCAGGTAAAACGACTTTACTCAATGTGTTAAGTTCAATAGATACTATTTCAGGAGGAACTGTGGAAGTTGAAGGTAAAGAAATTAATAAACTGAGCCACAAAGAAGTGGCAAATTTTCGAAAACAACATCTCGGTTTTATTTTTCAAGATTATAGCGTTTTACCCACATTAACAGTAAAAGAAAATATTATGCTACCACTCTCAGTACAAAAATTCCATAAATATGAAATGGAACAAAATTATAAAGAAGTGGCTGAGGCATTAGGTATTTATAACCTGGGAAATAAATATCCAAGTGAAATTTCTGGCGGTCAGCAACAACGTACGGCGGCAGCCCGGGCATTCGTCCATAAACCAACGATTATTTTCGCAGATGAACCTACTGGCGCATTAGATTCTAAAAGTGCTCAAGATTTGTTACACCGTCTAGAAGATATGAATAAACAATTTAATTCAACCATTATGATGGTGACACATGATCCTTCAGCCGCTAGTTACGCTGAGAGAGTCATTATGTTGAAAGACGGTGATATACACTCAGAAATCTACCAGGGTAACGATTCAAAACAAACATTTTACCAAGAAATTATGAAACTTCAAACCGCATTAGGTGGTGTCAGTCATGACATTTAACCAACTTATCCTTAAAAATTTAAGAAAAAATATTAAGCATTATGGAATGTTTCTATTTTCATTATTGATTAGCATTATACTTTATTTTAGTTTCTCAACTTTAAAATATTCAAATAGTATTAATAACTCAGATTCTTCAACTATTATTAAAAATGGTGCTACAATTGGTGCCACAATTCTTTTTATCATTATTGTTGTTTTCTTAATGTATGCAAATCATTTATTTATTAAAAGGCGTACAAAAGAGTTTGCCTTATACCAACTGATAGGTTTAACACGTGGAAATATTCTAAGAATGCTCAATATAGAACAACTAGTATTTTTTATTGTAACAGGAATTTTAGGCACTTTAATTGGTATTTTTGGTTCAAAACTTTTACTTGTTATCGCTTCTAAATTAATGAAGTTAAACACACATATCTCTATTGGCTTTGAACCCCAAGCTATACTTATTACTATCGTAATGTTAGCTGTCGCTTTTTTATTGATAATGATACAAAATTACATTTTCTTAAAAAAACACAGCATTTTAGCTTTGATGAAAGACAATTATACCCCGGAAGCTACCCAAAAACGGATAACTACGTTTGAAGCAATCGGCGGCATTTTAGGAATTATAATGATAGTATTTGGATATTATATGTCTACTGAAATGTTTGGTGTTTTTAAAGCCTTAACAACTGCTTTGATTACACCTTTTAGCATACTTTTTTTAACTATTGTTGGTGCTTTCTTATTCTTTAGAAGTTCTGTATCACTTATTTTTAAAACACTAAAACATATCAAACATGGTCGTGTAAATATCACAGACGTTGTCTTTACATCATCTATCATGCACAGAATGAAGAAAAATGCGATGTCTCTCACAGTTATTGCTATCATTTCAGCTTTCACGGTTAGTATTCTTTGCTTCGCGGCAATTACACAATCTAATACTAATACAACTTTAGAAATGACTTCTCCAGATGATTTTAATATAAGCCAGAATAAAATAGCTGCGCAATTTAAACATAAACTAGATCAAGGAAATTTAAAATATCATCAGCGGACTTATGAAGTAATCAATCCAAAAACATTAAGCGACCACGTCATGAAGAGTAAAAATGGTTCTGATATGTCTACTAATACAACATCACTAATGATGAACTCACATCTCAAAGGTCATGAAGCTAAAATAACGAATATACAATCATCAACAGGATTAATAGATATTCATTTAAATCATAAGATTACAGTTAAAGGAAAATCTAAACAATCTATTATCGTTAAAGACAAAGATAACTCTAAAATATATCCATCCCAATTATCATTTGGAGCTCCTATAGTTGAGGTGAGTCCGGAGGTATATAACACATTAAAAACTGACAATATTGTTAATAAGATGTACGGTTTTAATTTCAACACTCACAAAGATGTGAAAAAAGCAGAAAAAATTGCCTCAAAAGTTAATCGTAATATTGTATCGCACGATGAATATAAGAAATTTATAAACCAAAGCAATGGCATACTTATCTTTGTAACATCATTCTTAGGAATAGCATTTTTAATGGCTGCTGGTTGTATTATTTACATTAAACAAATGGATGAAACTGAGGATGAACTTGATAACTTTAAGATATTACGCCGTATAGGATTTACCTACACTGATATGTCTAAAGGTTTACTATTAAAAATTGCATTTAATTTTGGATTACCGCTTCTCATTGCTTTATTACATGCATTATTTGCAGCACTTGCATTTATGAAACTTCTAGGAAATGTCTCAATGTCACCTATATTCATAGTAATGATTATATATACAATTGTTTATTTCATTTTTGCTATGATTTCATTTATACACTCGAGTCGTATGATTAAGCATTCTATTTAGTAACTCAATTCACAAAATTATTTTAATAAAGGACGGTTTTTATTATGAAATTCAAAGAATTAATCAAACAATCATATGAGGATTTAAAAAACTTAACAATTAATTGGTTTAACGTACTCAGTTTAACTGTAATCATATTTATTTTAAGTAACATTGTCACACCGCTTATTGGTATACCTGTGGGTTTACTCGGTGGTGCATATATCCTAAAGAGACGTGAAGAGAAAAATAAATAACCATAATACAAAAGCCCTCAACATAGAGGTCAGTGTGACCTCCCTATTGAGGGCTTCCTTACACTATAAATTTATTTATTTGTAATACCGTCTGCTTCTTCGATTCTCATGATATTATCCATAATACCTAGATAGAATTGACCTAATTCTCTACCTGTATGTGTTAAATCAAATGCATCCATACCTACTAAATCTAAATGGTCCCAATCATGTTGAACGGGTCTCACTTGCCAAACACCTTTATCAGTAGCTGGTGTATGATCATCAACTTTTTTAAAGGCTTGATTAGAAGGATGTTGTGATGATATAACTGGAACTACACCATCATTCGGTCTAATTTCTTTGTTTACATCTTTACCAATAATACGACTGGTTAAGTTCAATAAAAGAATTTCACTAGAATTAGGTAATTCATTACCAAGAGGTCCTGTGTGAGTCGCTGACCCTGTATAAGTAGTGTAGACAATATTAGGATTTAGACTTGTTTGTTGATTAATTTTTTCAGCACCTTGCGTTGTCAGATCATTAACAGCTTGATCTTCAGTATTCCAAATCTTACTTTTGGATACACGTTCCGCGTAATCAATGTAACTTTCATTTGGTTGTTGTTTTAATCCCCATTGAGAAAAACCTAAATCTATATCTACATCTTTACCACCACTTAATCTACCAATACGATTAATCGTTTCTTTTACAAGTTTACGTGTGCCAATTTTATCTGCAGCAGGTGTACCATTATGTGGTGTGCCAAGTGTAGTAATTGAAGCAACCATATTATCTTTACCACCTGTAAATAAATCGGATATAGTACCCCCATGTTGACGTTGATATTCTATTTCTTCTTGGTTACCATTTCTTAAGAATTCTTCCATTTGACGAATGGTTTGACCACCCATACTGTGACCTATAAAATGAATTTTTTTGCCAGGTTCCCAATCACGCATGATGCCCTTGTATGTTCGACCATAGCGATGATGACCATATTTAGCTGCATGCGCTGCACCGTAATCAACACGTCCTCCTTTGACATAGTAATACAATTCTACTGCGCGATCATAGTTACTACTAAAAGCACCAATATTTGCTTCATGTACATTGTAACCCTCATTAGTTAAATTTCTGTCAATATTGTATTTTGTACCACCCCAATATTTTGGAGCTAAACTAAATTGATTATCACCTGCAAAGCCTAGGAAACCATGGACAAATACTACTGGATATTGGTTTTTGAACTGTGCTTGATGTGTAGACTGATGATTTTGATTAGCATTTGATGATTGCTTTTGCGTCTTCCTTGTTGTACTTCTATTAGATTGTTCTTTTGTAGCTACTTGATGATGATTTTTCTGTGATGTTGATGTATCATTTTTAGGCTCTTGAGTATGTTTTTCAACATTTTGAGTGTCATTAGCTTTTTTAGAATCAACTTTAGTTGTCTGTTCATTTTCAGTTGTTTGAATTTGACGTTTTGTTGTTTTTTCTTGAGGGAGTTGTTTAGAACTATCTTGTTTTGTTTTTGATTGTGTTTGATATGTAGAATCATTAGACGGCTTTTGTAATTTCACTAATGGTTGGTCGATTTCTTCTGAGTCGCTGTCTTTTGTTCCTGTTGATTGATTATGACTGTTAGAAGTCTGAATATGTTGATTGCTCGTCTTTGAAGTTTGACCTTCACCTTTTATGTCATTATTTTCTCTCTCATTTGATTGAGTAGCTGCGTCTTGTTGATTTACATTTTTAGACGGTTGGACGTCTTGTTTTACTGAGCTACTTTCTTCTTTTTTTGGCTGATTAGCTGTCTCATCACTTTTCAGTTGTGCACTTTCAGCTACAGAATGTTGGTTGTTTTGATTTGTTTTAGATTGATCAATTGTTTGTACTTGTTGACTATCAGCATTAACTTGTTTTGAAGCTTTTAACGTTTCTTCTACCTTATCATTTTTTAATTGTTGTGTTGTTTGCGAGTCTTCTGGGTGTGCATCCGCATGTTGCACTGAAGTTTCAGCTGCTTGAGCTTGTTGCCCTCCGATGAAAATTGTTACACCTGTAATAATTGATACTACTCCCACTGCGTACTTTCTAATGCTAAATCTTTTTATTCTATTATTATTTGTCAAAGAAATCACCTCTATAAGATTTTTCCCTTATAAAGAATGAAAAAATAACTGCTAAATTCAAAATAACATAAAAGTTATTAATTTTTTTAACTTATTTGGGTACATTTTTGTTAACTTTTTAGTTTTTAAAACATTTTATTGATTCTATTACAGCATTTAAAATAATCTAATACATTATTTTCGATTATATTTATCTATTTTATCGCATTAATCACAATTAAAATTGATAAAATAATCTTATTTATTAATAACAATTCAAGTATCATTAAATGAAAAAAGTAGCATGCGAAACATTTTTAATAACTAATCTTACTTTTTGAGTTGAGTCTACTCAATGTTTAAAGTTATATATCATCTCAAATTTTCAAATTACCTTTCTATATTTCGCTCGATAGACAATACTCTTGTATATCCTGCAATAATGAGTTTTTACCTTACAAAATCAAAACCACCCGTACAAACGGATGGTTTACTTTGCATCTATAATTTTTTCTATTGATCAACCACTATTCGTGCGCTGATAGTAAGCTAACTACATTAACCTTTTTATTTTTCCTGCAAATAGTTATAAATACTCTTCTGTAAAAATTTAATCTACATCAATATTTTCTAATAATTAATTACGCATATAATGTTGAATCACTTTATATTTCCATATCCATATTTTAAATTCATATTATAAATTAATTAAAGATCGTGATAATTTTAGTTAATACATATACTGCTTTTTATATTTTTATTCAATTCATGAAAATTAAAAATTTTTTACATTCTTCAACTGATTGATAGATAGTCAGAAATAAGTATTCACATATATATTAACCCCCTCTACTTGTAACAGTGAGGGGGTATAGGTGATAAAGGCTAATAACTACTATGCTTTCAAATTATCGCGTGTACTTAACCATTGAGTATATAATGCAACAATATAAACACTAATAGCTGTGTTAACAAGAATTTCGACCATATAGTACCTTACGATAAATCATTCTATGCTATAGATTATTTAATAATATCAATTAATTCTTTTTTAGAAGCTGAACGTGCAGGTATCCAACCGAAAATGATGCCTATCAATGTTGATACACCTACAGCTAGGATGACGGAACCTAGACTGACGGAACTCTTAACCATTTCAGGTGTCACGAGATCAATCAATGTAGCAATAATAATACCTAGAATTAATCCGATGATACCACCTATGAGACATAACACAACACTTTCTACTAAGAATTGTATTTCAATATCTCGACCTTTAGCGCCAAATGCACGACGAATTGCAATCTCTTCTGTTCGTTCAGTGACTGAAATATACATGACATTCATCACACCAATACCTGCAATAAAGAGTGATATTCCCGCAACAGCAGCGACAAAGTAAGTAATCGTGTCTAAGACTGAACCTATCGTTTTCATCACCGCTTCATTATCTTCATAACTATATTGACCTTCAGATACGCCAGTTCCTTTTTTATTCAACACTTTTTCGACCTTTTTACCTACGTCTTTCTTATCTGAACCTTTTTCAACTGTAACTAATAATTGAGGCATACCTTGTGTCAAATTGCCCATATATTTATTAAATGTTTTTGAAGGTATTTGAATTAATGACTCAATAGGCATCCCACTTTCATCAACTTCTGAGCTTTCAGAGACGCCTACGACTTTAAACCCTTCTCCATTTATATAAATAGATTGACCCATTGCCTGATTATTGAATACTTTTTTAGCAATTTTTTTATCTATAACGGCTACTTTTTCTAGCACTTCATTATCATCATTCGTAAATCCTTTTCCTTCATCTACGTCTGTCAGTTTATCAACCTTTTTTAAACTAGCATCACTACTGCCATGTGTATTCGTAATTTTGACTGAATATGTGCTATCCTTATCCTCTTTTACTTTAGCACTCTTAACACCATTAACCTGTTCAACAACACTCATATCCTCTTGCTTAAATGGATTATTTTTAGGCGCTTCCATATTTTCTGTCATGTAAGAAATTGAAGCTTGATTTTTACCAGCACCAGCATCATTGAATTGCTCAGTCGTTGACTTCTTAAAACCGTTCCCCAACGACATGATAGTAATTACTGATGCAATACCAATAATTATTCCAATCATCGTAAAGATATTACGTCGTTTGTTTTTTAAAATGGAACGAATAGCAACTGATATGACATTTGAAAAGTTATTCACGTGTCAACACCTCTTCCTCTTGCACACGCCCATCCAAAATATGGATAATACGATCAGCTTTTTCCGCCACTTCACGATCATGCGTTACCATAATAATAGTTGTATTCTGTTCTTTGTTCAGTTTTACGAAAAGCTCCATAATATCTTGAGATGTCTTCGAATCAAGAGCGCCAGTAGGTTCATCGGCAATAATAAACTTAGGGTCATTAATAATTGCCCGGGCAATAGCTACACGTTGTAGCTGCCCTCCTGACAATTTATTTGGTAAGAGATTCTCTTTACCTTTGAGACCGACGTCATGAAGTCCGTCTAAAACTTTGCTTTTTCTCGCTTTATTACTCAAACCATTATAAATTAGCGGAATACTTACATTTTCTAAAATAGTGTTATTTTGAATCAATTTAAAATTCTGAAAGACGAAACCTACAGTATGATTTCGAATTTCTGCGAGCTTATTATCTGAGCTTTTTTGATAATTCTCATTGTTAAAAAAGTATTCTCCTTCATATCCACGATCAATAAATCCCAAGATATTAATTAACGTACTTTTACCTGAACCAGACGGACCCATGATAGCAATAAATTCACCTTCATCAATATGAATATCTATGTCTTTCAAAATATGATTTGATTCATTTCCATTTTTAAAGTGTCGATTGATTTTTCTCAATTCAATCATGATGACACCTCTACTTTTTCTCCATCATTTAAATTACCTTTTGGACTTTTAAGGACTTTATCGCCAGATTTCAATCCTTTTTTCACAATGATTTCACCATTATTACGTTCAATTTTAATTTCACGTTTGTGAACTTTATTATTTTTATCAACGACAAATACGTTATTATCTTTTGTTAACACGTTATTTGGTAGCTTTTTAGTTTTAAGAGGGATTTTAGCATCCATAGAGAAGCCTGATCTCACGGGTATATCTAAATCACCAATGATAACTTTATATTTTGATGTTTCGCCACTTTTACCACCTGTTGGCTGATTAATTGTAGGATTAGATGTCGTCATTTCAGTTCCTTCTTCACTATCACCTTGTGCCCCTGCTTGTGCCGATGATGCTGTACTATCGTCACTTGTATCATAGCTTGTAGGAAGTTCATCTATTTTAAGAATTTTTCCTTTTCCTTTTTTACCTGTGCTATTTACAGTGACATTTACTTCATCGCCTTCTTTAATTTTATTAATATCAAACTCTGTGATAGTTGCGTTAATTTGAGGATTTGAAGAAATTAATTGCAAAACAGGTTGCCCTTCGCCTACATCTGAATCATTTTTAATGTTAATTTTACCATCAAATGATGCATTCATGCTGTCATTGAGTTGTCTGTCATATTGTGACAATGACTGCTGAGCTTCATTTAAAGCACTTTGATCTTGAGTCAATTTAACTTGTAATTGATGATTGTTAGGACTTTGATTTACTTTTTGATAATCATCATTAACTTGAGATTGTGCTTGATTCACTTTGTTCACTAGTTGTTGGCGTTTATTCCCATTTGTATCATAATTGATGATACGTTCACCTTGTTTAACTGTTTGACCATCTTGTACTGAAACACTTAAGAAGTTACCCACAGATTGATTATTGTTATAAGTTTTCACAGATTCTGGAGACGCTTTGCCTTCTAAACTAATAGGTGTTTCTTTTCTTACTGTATATGTATCGTAAGCATTACTATCTTTACTACCTGAACCATTAACTTGTTTTAATATAAAAGCAGCAATGATTAATACGACAATAATTACAATACCAATAATGCTCCACAATAGTTTCTTATTCATATATATTCTCCTTGTGTAATAGATTCACAAGGAAATGATAACACATTTGTAAAATTATTAATCTTTTATATGTAAAAAAATTACTAAATCTTATAATTTTTAATATATTATCAATCATTTTGTCTTTAAATTAGTATTAGTAACTATATTTAATTAAATTTAAGGATTTTGCATTTTATATTATGTAATAAAATGTTACCATCAAACTAACCTTAATAAGTAAAGGAGATATATTACATGAGTACACAGGAATTAAAAGAAAATGATATTCAAAACTCAAGTATTCCATTTGTTAATCATTTTAACAAACTAAGACATCAGCCAAAATGGATACTTAAATCAATCATAGTGATAGTATTAGCTATTATTAGCGCTTTCATCACATATAATACTAGCAATGAACTATTAGATAACCAATCGATAACTAATAGCCAAATGGATGAAAATATGTTACGTATGTCTACAACTATAGGCGCTTTCATAGGAACAATCTTTAGTGTTGTTGTAGTATTTTTAATCTTTCTAATTATTTCTAAAATATTTAAATCTGACGCCAAAGCGAGCAG
Organism: Staphylococcus sp. HMSC063F05; assembly: GCF_001837075.1. NCBI lineage: Bacteria > Bacillati > Bacillota > Bacilli > Caryophanales > Staphylococcaceae > Staphylococcus > Staphylococcus sp. HMSC063F05. The sequence continues at coordinate 41,973 of NZ_KV831358.1, read as the reverse complement.
TTTATTCTCAGCAGCACTCTCTTATTCAATCATTATTTTAGGATTTACAACTATTATTTCTTTAATTCAAATAGTTTTTGGACTAAAGGTAACAGACTATAAGCTTGATAGCTTAAACATTTTTTCAAAGGATAATAAAACACTCATGGCTTTCAGTTTAACTAATCTTTTAAAAGCCTTTTTAACAGGTGTTGTTTATTACTCAACAAGTCGTTTATCTAAAAAAGCATCTGTGATATTAGGAATCGTTGCACTCATCATATTAATAGGATCAGGTATGATAGGTGGAATGAATAGCTAAACGCTGCTATTAAGTGCAATAAAAACTATGTAGGGAATATTTATGAAAACAATAATCATAATTTTGTATTATGTGTTGTTTCATATTTCCCATTATTATTATGAGTGGACAAAGCAATAAATAATCATTCTTAGAGTAGGCTGGGTGTCAAATTCAATAGGCATCCAGTCTATTCTCTTTTTGATTTTTATAAAAAATAATCAGTTAAAATGATACTTAAGTAACTTATACCGATGATCACACCAACAAAGAAAATAAAAGAAATTGAGGATGTCCATATATCTCTAAACTTACTTTTTTGCACCTCTTTAGGATCTTTACCATTAATAAAGGCTAATATCTTGTCGTATGTTTCAATATCATTTTTTATTTTAATTTTTTCTAATTTTGTAGAAGCAATGATACCTATTAAAAATACTAAATATGTTATTCCCATTCCTAACCAATGAAAGTAATGAGTCATAGGACCTATGAGAACACTTCCTAATACTATTGGAATTATCATCATACATGTCCAAAAGTCTAATTCTTTTTTAATACTTTTGATTTGCCCGTTTTTCAAATCATCCTCCACTAGTTCGTCTAGATATATCTTGAAAAGTTGACACATAATAAGTAATTTATGAATATCCGGATAACTTTTATCATTTTCCCAATTTGAAATAGTTTGTCTTGAAACAAACATTTTCTCAGCCAAAAATTCTTGTGAATACCCATCTCTTTCTCTAAATTTTTTGATTTGATTGCTAACATTCATTGCTTTAAACTCCTTAATTATGATTTGAAATCATTTAATATTATTATTAAATCAAATCAGGTTTTCTCTATAAAAGCTATCAAATAGTTTTTGCGATGTCACCTTTATCATTGTCAAAATGCTTTGACATAGTATGATTAAAGGTTTTAATAGACTGACCTTAGGCTAACCTGTTACATGAAAAACAAAAAACGCTCCTCGAAAGGAGCGTTTTTCATATCAATGATATATACGTAAAACTTGATTCAACATCTTTTTAATGTAATTTTCATCCAGAGTTTCAGGTTTAATTAATATATTAAAATAGATGGGTGAGAAGATTAAATCAATAAACAAATCTTGTTCTTCCTCTTGTATGTGCTTACGAACAATCTCTTTTAAAACTTTGCGATTATGATTAAAGTAATTAGTCATAAAAGTTTCTCTAGCTTCCATTTGTTGATGACTAATTAATATTTCAATCACAGCACTACCTAGTTTTGTTTTATAGATATCTTTTATTTTTACTAAAAACTGGAATAAATCATCATATAAATTATCTTGATTATGAATCGCAATATATTGAGATTGTTCAATAAACGCGGACATGATAATTGAAGATTTATCCTTCCAACGTCTATAAATAGTTGCTTTAGAAATACCAGTATTCTCAGAAATTTGATCTATAGTAATATCTCTAAAATGAGTCGTTTCCAATAAACGTTGAATCTCAGTATAAATTTTTTTATTGATTGTTGGATCTTTTGGTCTTCCAGCCATGTTTATCCCTTCTTTTATGTGCTATGAATTCCACAATTTCAAAAATAATCAATGCACTTACAAACCAAGCTACAAAACCACCAATAATACTCAATAGCCACATATGTGTAGCTTGTAGTAATCCCCAGGTTGCTAGTATACTACATAAAACTCCTATCATACCGAAGACTGCACCTCTGCTCACATGCATAGCTACCTCATTGCCAAATTGCATACCAGTAATACACATTGAAACTAAAAACACTGCGGGAAAGGTTGCAAATATACCTCCAAATTCCTTCCATGGAAGCACGACAGAAACAATATAACTAATTAAAACAGCTAAACCACCAACTGAAAATTTAATAATTGCTAACTTCATTTTTAATCCTCCAATTTAAATATGTCTGACTAAGAAAATCGCAACAGAAATCACAAACCAGCAAAGAATTGCAAATACTGTTCCACTTCTATAATTTTTCTTACCAATAAAAATTGAAGTAAAGAACACAGTTACAATACATGAGACAATCCCAACAATTGCTCCTGTACTTAAATGAATTGACATTTGAATAAGTTGCTGTCCTTTATGGTCTATAGCTAACGCTATAATAGCTGCAAGGTAGACTGCCGGCATAGTGGCAATAATACCACCTAATTTTCCTCCTACTTTATCAGCCATAATTGATGCAAGTGCAACAGCAAATCCTCCGATAACGAAATGTAGTATAGCACTAGAAATTGATATACCAAACACAATAACCCTTCTCATCCATATTTATTAAACGAAACGTATCGTTTACTTTTAGTTTATAGCGTAAATCAATTGTTGTAAATATATTGTTTAAATCACCTAATTTTCTAAATAATGATAATTTTTGTTTCACGTAAAACATTTTAAAGTCACTTTTTCATCATTTAAAATATTATACGTTTATCTAATATAACCGCTCTTTCATTGAGTGACGCAATACAAGTTTTCTTTGCTATGGTTAAGATGTTATTAGGTACATTTAATATGATTATTAATGTTGATATTTGCTATTTGGATATTTTATTGCACAGAATTTTCACCGTTATACTATTAAAGATAATGCACTGTAATACGATAAAAAGAGCCTAATACATCATCAAAATATGTACCAGACTCTTATAATTATTTCTTATATATCTTTATTTTAATTTCATAATAATCTTCATGTTCTTTATCTTTTTGTTCAACGCGTATACCTGATTTTTCTATCGTTTCAATACTCTTACCTAGTTCTTCTTTTGCTTGTGTTACATCTTGAGAAAATTGGAAAGTCTGCGCTTTTACTTTCTCTGGTCCAGTTTTCTGACGTACTCTATCCTCAGTTTGTTTCACATTCAACTTCTGACTAATAACTTGCTCGATTAATTCTTCTTGTGTTTCATCAGGTAATACTAATACCGCTCGTGCATGTCTTTCTGTAATCTTACCTTCACGTAATCTCTTAATCACATTGGGTGCTAACTTCAATAATCTAAGTTTATTAGCAATGAAGCTTTGGCTCTTGCCTAGACTTTTTGCTAATTCATTTTGAGTCGTTCCCCCGATTTCAAGTAACTTTTTATAAGCTTCCGCTTCTTCGACGACAGATAAGTTTTCACGTTGAATATTTTCAATCAATGCAACTACCGCTGTTTCTTCATCATCCATATCTCGAACAATGACATCTACTTGAGGTTTATGCAACGACTGTAATGCTCGAAATCGTCGTTCGCCGGCTATAATTTCGAACATATCTTCTTCAATTGGACGTACAACTATAGGCTGTAATAATCCATGCTCTTCAATAGACTCTGCTAATTCTTTAATCTTATTTGGCTCAAATACTTGTCTAGGTTGATAACGATTGGGTACGATACGTTCAATATGAATGGATTCTACATTATTATTACGTTCTTCTTCAGTATAACCAATGATGTCATCTTTATTTTTTAAACCAAATAATTTTGAAAAAGGTTTCTTCATTATCCATTCTCTCCCTCTCAATTATTTATCATACTATGATGTCTTAACTTTCAACTAATGGAGATTTGTTTGGCGTACCTGGTTTTCTTGGGTATTTTTTTGATGTCTGTCTACGTTTATCAATAATAATCATTTGTCGCTCACCGGCATTTTCAGGTAATTCAAAAGTATAAGTCTCTTTCACATTACCACCTAAAATGTTAATAGCAAACGTCGCTTCTTGCAATTCTTCTTTACCTTTTGATGATTTAAGTGCAAGGAACTGTCCACCTTTATTTACTAAAGGTAAGCACAACTCACTTAAGACAGTCAATCTCGCTACTGCACGAGCTGTAACAATATCATAAGACTCCCTGTAGACACCCTTGCCATATGTTTCTGCTCGATCATGCACAAAACTAACATCTTCAAGACCTAGTTCTGCAGCTAAATGATTTAGAAATTGTATTCTTTTATTTAGAGAATCTACAATCGTTACTTTCAATTCAGGGTATACTATCTTTAAAGGTATACTTGGAAAACCTGCACCAGCACCGATATCACAAAGACTTAATTGACCGTTAAAATCATAATAGAAACTAGGCGCTATTGAATCATAGAAATGTTTTAAATAAACATCATGTTCATCAGTAATACTTGTCAAATTCATTTTTTTGTTCCATTCAACAAGTAATTTATAATATTTTTGAAATTGCTCTTTTTGCGTATTAGATAGTTCTATGCCTTGCTCGCTTAATTTCTCTGATAACCATTCAATACTCATTATTGTTTCACCCTTTGAAGTTTACCTTGTTCTAAATAAACAAGTAGAATTGAGATATCTGCTGGATTCACACCTGAAATTCGTGAAGCCTGTGCAATATTTAATGGTTTAACTTCAGCTAACTTTTCGCGTGCTTCAGATGCTAAACTATCTACCTTGCTATAATCTAAATCCTCAGGAATTTTTTTCGCTTCCATTCTTTTAACTTTTTCTACTTGTTGTAAAGATTTATTGATATAACCTTCATATTTTGTTTGAATTTCAACTTGTTCCTCAACCGCTTCAGGAAGTTGATGTGATTCTTCTAAGATTTCTAAAATTGTTTCGTAGTTCATTTCGGGACGACGTAATAAATCAATCGCTAATATGCCATCTTTTAATCTTGAACCACCCTTAGCTTCAATAATTGCTTGCGTATGTTCATTTGGTTTAATACGTACATCGGTAAGTCGTTGTATTTCATCTTTGATTTGTTGACGCTTTTCATTAAATCTTGCATAGCGTTCTTCTGATATTAAACCTAATTCATACCCCATATCAGTAAGACGTAAATCAGCATTATCATGACGTAGTAATAATCGATATTCCGCACGTGAAGTTAATAATCGATACGGTTCATTTGTACCCTTAGTGACTAAATCATCTATAAGTACACCAATATATGCGTCTGAACGGCTGAGTATTTTTTCACCTGTACCTAAAACATTACCAGCAGCGTTAATACCTGCCATGATTCCTTGTCCCGCTGCTTCTTCATATCCTGATGTTCCATTAATCTGACCTGCAGTATACAAGTTTTTAATCGCTTTTGTTTCTAACGTTGGCCATAATTGAGTAGGCACGATTGCATCATATTCAATAGCATAACCCGCACGCATCATATCTGCTTTTTCAAGACCTGGAATGGTTTCTAACATTTGACGTTGAACATGTTCAGGTAAACTAGTAGATAATCCTTGCACGTATACCTCATTCGTATTACGTCCTTCAGGTTCTAAGAAAAGTTGATGTCTTGGTTTATCGTTAAAGCGGACAAATTTATCCTCAATTGATGGACAATATCTAGGACCTGTACCTTTAATCATACCGGAATACATAGCAGATAAATGTAAGTTATCATCAATGACTTGATGTGTATCTCCATTTGTATAAGTTAACCAACAAGGTAATTGATCTAAAATAAATTCGGTTGTTTCAAAACTAAACGCTCGACCTATATCATCACCTGGTTGGATTTCAGTTTTAGAATAATCGATGGTTCTCGCATTTACACGTGGTGGTGTACCCGTTTTAAATCTAACGATATCAAATCCTAATTTTCTTAAATTATCTGCTAGAGTTACAGATGGTAATTGATGGTTAGGGCCACTAGAATATTTTAAGTTTCCTAGTATAATTTCTCCACGTAAGAATGTACCTGTTGTAATAATGACAGCTTTAGAACGATATTCTGTACCAATATTAGTACGAACACCTTTAACTTCATTATCTTCTATAATGAGTTCATCAACCATACCTTGCATGATGTCTAAATTATCCTCATTCTCAAGTACACGCTTCATTTCTTGTTGATATAATACTTTATCTGCTTGAGCACGTAAAGCTCTAACAGCTGGACCTTTACCTGTATTAAGCATACGCATTTGAATGTGAGTTTTATCAATAGTTTTTGCCATTTGTCCACCTAAAGCGTCTATTTCACGTACAACGATTCCTTTCGCAGGACCACCTACAGATGGATTACATGGCATGAAAGCAATATTATCTAAATTAATTGTTAACATCAGCGTTTTAGCACCCCGACGAGCTGAAGCTAAACCTGCTTCAATACCGGCGTGACCAGCACCAATGACTACTACATCATATTCTTGAACCACTCTTTTACCTCCCAAAAGTCATAAAATCTTGAATTTTAGACGTCTTACCGTCTTGTTTATATTTTTATATCATTATTTTCCTAAACAAAATTGACTAAATAGTTGATCTATTAATTCATCACTCGCTGATTCTCCAATAATTTCTCCTAGAATTTCCCAAGTACGTGTTAAATCAATCTGTACCATATCCATTGGGATACCAGACTCAGCAGCATCAATCGCATCTTGAATTGATTGTCTCGCTTGTTTCAACAATGAAATGTGACGTGAATTAGATACATAAGTCATATCTTGATTTTGTACTTCGCCACCAAAGAATAAATCTTTAATTTGTATTTCTAATTCATCAATACCTTCTTGTTTAAGCATCGATGTTTGTATAAGTGGCATATCACCAATCATCTCTCTTAGTTCGCTAACATCTAATCGCTGTTCTAAATCTGTTTTATTAATGATTACAATAACATCCTCATTTTTAATGACTTCGAATAAAGTTTGATCATCTTCCGTCAGAGGTTCATTGTTATTAAGCACAAATAAAATTAAATCTGCTTCACTTAGAGCTTTCCTAGAACGTTCTACACCAATCTTCTCTACGATATCTTCAGTATCCCTAATACCCGCAGTATCTACAAGTCGTAACGGGACACCTCTAACATTGACATATTCTTCTAACACGTCTCTTGTTGTACCAGCGACCTCAGTCACAATTGCTTTATTATCTTGAATAAGGTTATTTAGCATCGAAGACTTCCCAACATTAGGACGTCCTACAATAACTGTAGATAACCCTTCTCTCATTATTTTACCTTGTGCTCCTGTTTCAAGTAACTGATTGATTTCTTCTTTAATACGCTTAGACTGTTCTAGTAAGAAGTCCGTCGTTGCGTCTTCTACATCATCATACTCTGGATAATCAATGTTAACTTCAACTTGGGCGAGTATCTCTAATATGGATTGACGTTGTTTCTTGATTAAGTCACTTAAACGTCCTTCTATTTGATTCATCGCAACCTTAGAAGCTCGATCAGTTTTGGAACGTATAAAATCCATAACCGCTTCTGCTTGAGATAAATCTATACGACCATTTAAAAATGCACGTTTTGTATATTCACCTGGTTCTGCCATACGTGCACCATAAGTCATAGTTAACTCTAATATACGATTAATTGTTAAAATACCACCATGGCAATTTATCTCAATAATATCTTCTCGTGTGAAAGTTTTAGGGGCACGTAATACAGACACCATGACTTCTTCAACTGTTTCATTTGTTTCTGGATCAATAATATGACCGTAATTTATTGTATGCGTCTCAACTTCAGATAACTTTTTCTTTCCTTTATATAAGATATCTCCGATTTCAATAGCTTGTGGCCCAGATAATCTCACAATTCCAATAGCACCTTCACCCATCGGTGTTGAAATACTTGTAATCGTATCAAAATCCATAAGAGTCTCGCCTCCTTATTAATGTAAAAATTCATTATAACATTGTAAATTGTTTCTTTAAAAAAAGCTAATAAACTGTTCAACATTCATATGTAAGGCTTCGGTATGTGTGACGTTAGACTACGGTTTGTCTAAATCCCCTACCCTACTTAATCTTTTTATTAAACACTTTTGCAATTTTAAGCACATGCTCTAAACTGCTTTGAATCTCCAGTGTATTCATATCTTTTGCTGGTTGCCTCGCAATAACTATAATATCTTTAGCGATAATATTTTGCTTATGCACTTTAAAATTCTCTCTTATCGCTCTTTTAATTCTATTTCTTGTAACAGCGTTGCCCAGTTTTTTTGAGACACTTATTCCTAAGCGAAAATGTTTTAAATCTCTATTTTTATAGGTATAGACAACAAATTGTCTATTTGCAACAGACTTCCCATTCTTGTATATCGCTTGAAAGTCTGAATTTCTCTTAATACGATATGCTTTTTCCATTAAACATCACTCGCTTATTCTAATCTATTCATTTTAATAGTAACAATTATCTATTAACAAAACATACGTATATATTATTTTGAAAATGATATCAGAACAATACTTAAATATCATTTTATTATTTAAACAAAAAAAAGACCACTGATGATTCAGTGATCTTATGCAGATAAAACTTTACGGCCTTTACGACGACGACGCGCTAAAACTTTGCGGCCATTTTTAGTGCTCATGCGTTTTCTGAAACCATGAACTTTACTATGTTTACGTTTATTTGGTTGATAAGTACGTTTTACCATGCAAAACACCTCCATCTGAATTCAATTACCAATATTTCCAACTTCCTACCTAGAAATTGGTTCATATAAATAGATAAATTAACGAAGTATATGTTAGCTTCAATTACTAACATACTTCATCTGAGCAATTGCTCTCTTATTGTGTCTGCTATTAAGAAATTTGTTCTATAGCTTATTATTATCTAGTCATAATTCAAGCAACTACTACAATATAACAAAATACCTTTTATAAAGCAAGATGAATTTACGAATATAACGATTGAAAATGACTTGTTGTGATTTAATATAAGCAATTTTTTTCTTCACCAATTTTAATAATAAATTGTCATATACATAGTTCATGCAATCCATATAAATTATTTCCCAAAGTAAAAAAGAAGGAATTGTGACGCTTATTTGAAGTTATCCACTTATACACATAATTTCTCGCAAAAATTGTGGATAACACATGCGCTATACACACAGTTATTCAAAATTTAACAACATATTCACAGCCATTTGACATCACTTGGAGTTAAAAAGTATAATTATGTGGATAAGTCGTTCAAATTATGATTTTATAAGGATTTATTTATTAAATTTATATACATAAATGGTGTGCATAAATCATAGTTATGTTTAAGTTATCCACTGATTGTGATTAACTTGTGGATAATTATTAACATGCTGTGATTATTTTTATCCACCTATGTTATTTCTGTGTATAAGTCTAAAATTTTAAGAAAGATGGAGTTATTTATGTCAGAGAAAGAAATTTGGGATAAAGTTTTAGAAATTGCCCAGGAAAGAATTTCAAACACTAGTTATCAAACGTTCATAAAAGATACGCAACTCTACTCACTTAAAAATGACGAAGCCATTATATTAGTAAGTCTGCCTTTCAATGCGAGTTGGCTTAATCAGCGATATTCAGAAATTATGCAGGCTATTATTTATGATGTCATCGGTTATGAAGTGAAACCACATTTTATTTCTGAAGATGAACTTGCATCCTACAACAATGTAAATACACAAGAAGTTCAAGAACCCCAAGTACAACATTCTTCTATAGATGATAAGACTTGGGGAAAAGAACAATTTAATATGCACAATACATTCGATACATTTGTCATTGGACCTGGTAACCGTTTCCCACATGCTGCAAGTTTAGCTGTTGCAGAAGCACCGGCAGAAGCTTATAATCCATTATTTATATATGGAGGCGTAGGTCTAGGTAAAACACATTTAATGCATGCAATTGGGCACCATGTTCTTAGCAACAAACCTAATGCTAAAGTCATTTACACTTCTAGTGAGAAATTCACAAACGAATTTATTAAATCAATACGTGATAATGAAACTGAAGCATTTCGTGAAAAGTATCGTAAAATTGATGTTTTATTAATTGATGATATTCAATTCATTCAAAATAAAGAACAAACGCAAGAAGAGTTCTTCCATACTTTTAATGAATTACATCAAAATAATAAACAAATCGTTATTTCAAGTGATCGTCCACCAAAAGAAATTGCTAAGCTGGAAGACCGTCTACGTTCTCGTTTTGAGTGGGGACTAATAGTTGATATCACACCACCTGATTACGAAACAAGAATGGCAATATTACAAAAGAAAATTGAAGAAGAAAATCTTGATATTCCGCCAGAAGCTTTGAATTACATCGCCAACCAAATCCAATCAAATATTCGTGAACTTGAAGGCGCATTAACTCGACTTTTAGCGTACTCCAAATTACAAGGAAAACCTATTACAACCGAACTCACTGCAGAAGCGTTAAAAGATATCATTCAGTCACCTAAGTCTAAAAAGATTACAATTCAAGATATCCAAAAGATAGTTGGTCAATATTATAGTGTAAGAATTGAAGATTTTAGTGCCAAAAAACGTACAAAGTCAATTGCTTACCCACGACAAATAGCTATGTATCTATCTAGAGAATTAACTGATTTTTCATTACCTAAGATAGGTGAAGAATTTGGAGGTCGCGATCATACAACAGTTATCCATGCCCATGAAAAGATTGCAAATGATATCAAGTCTGATCCTACATTTAAGCAAGAAGTAGAAAACTTAGAAAAAGAAATTAGAAATCAGTAATGGGAAATAAATCCATATTGAATAAATTGAAAATTAGCAGATTGTAAACTGTCTTTTAGGGAATAATTACTATGTAAATCAATTCCTAAACACTTAAAAAGATGGGGAGTTGTCCCTCTGAATAAAAAATAGCAATTGTGGATAATGTGAAAAAATAATACACAACATACACAGTTTATCCACATGTGTATAACTGTGCTATTCGTAAGTTTTTTAGACTTATCCACCAATCCACAGTGCCTACTACTATTACTATGAATTTAAAACCTATATAATTATATATAAACGACTGGAAGGAGTTTAAATTTAATGATGGAATTCACAATTAAAAGAGATTATTTTATTAATCAACTTAACGACACATTAAAGGCTATCTCACCTAGAACAACTTTACCGATTTTAACAGGTATCAAAATTGATGCTAAAGAAAATGAAGTCATTTTAACTGGGTCAGATTCAGAAATATCAATAGAAATCACTATTCCAAAACAAGTTGATGGTGAAGAAATTGTTGAAATTACAGAAACAGGATCAGTTGTACTTCCTGGTCGTTTCTTCGTTGATATTATTAAAAAACTTCCTGGAAAAGAAGTTAAATTATCAACTAATGAACAATTCCAAACGTTAATAACATCAGGTCATTCAGAATTTAACTTAAGTGGACTAGATCCTGATCAATATCCATTATTACCTGAGGTATCACGAGATGACGCTATTCAATTGTCAGTTAAGGTACTAAAAAATATCATTGCACAAACTAATTTTGCAGTGTCCACCTCAGAAACACGACCAGTACTTACTGGTGTGAACTGGCTTATACAAGATAATGAATTAATATGCACAGCAACAGATTCACACCGCTTAGCTGTAAGAAAATTACAGTTAGAAGATGAATCAGAAAATAAAAATGTCATCATTCCTGGTAAAGCTTTATCTGAATTAAACAAAATTATGAGTGACAGCGACGAAGATATTGATATTTTCTTTGCTTCTAACCAAGTGTTATTCAGAGTGGGGAATATTAATTTCATCTCACGTTTACTTGAAGGTCATTATCCAGATACGACACGTTTATTCCCAGAAAATTATGAGATTAAATTAGGAATTAACAATGGAGACTTCTATCATGCAATTGATCGTGCATCTTTATTAGCACGTGAAGGTGGAAATAATGTTATTAAATTAAGTACAGGTAATGAATTAGTTGAACTTTCATCTACTTCTCCTGAAATTGGTACTGTTAAAGAAGAAGTTAACGCTAATGATGTAGAAGGCGGAAACTTGAAAATTTCTTTCAACTCAAAATACATGATGGATGCTTTAAAAGCCATTGATAATGATGAAGTAGAAGTAGAATTCTTTGGTACAATGAAACCATTTATCTTAAAACCAAAAGATGATGATTCTGTAACGCAATTAATTCTGCCTATTAGAACATATTAATAAAAATTAAAGTTACAATCGGATTAGATTGCTAAATCTCTTATACAAAGGAGCCTGTGCATTTGTTGCATAGGCTTTTTTATATTGATATCAAATCTCATTTCAAACATTCAAAGCTTAAAATAGACAAATGAGATAATTATCGTGAATGTAGAATTAATTTTAAATGTACTGAGCGCTTTTCAAAGCAATAATAAATATATTTGAGTATTCAATTACCCTTGTGGAAAAAGTGTGCTAAAAACCACTTTAAATTTAAAATTCAGTGTAAGTTTTTAAAATGATTGTAAGTAAATTATAAAATTTGTAGCAGCTTTTGATAAAATAAAATATATATCAAAGTAAACGATTTCATTCTTTATTTTAAATGAAATTCAAAGTAAAAAACGGTATAATATATTAATGACACATATAGAAACGGAGTGAGAAATTTTGGTTCAAGAAGTTGTTGTAGAAGGAAATATCACTTTAGGTCAATTTCTTAAAACTGAAGGAATCATAGAATCAGGTGGACAAGCTAAATGGTTTCTACAGGATTTTGAGGTTTTAATTAATGGACAACGTGAAACAAGACGTGGCAAAAAATTAGAACACAACGACCGCATTGATATTACAGATATCCCTGAAGATACGGGTTCCTTTTTAATCATCCATCAAGGTGAACAATGAAACTTAATACACTCCAATTAGAGAATTATCGTAACTATGAACAGGTGACATTAGATTGTCATCCCGAAGTGAATATCCTTATTGGTGAGAACGCACAAGGAAAGACAAATTTACTTGAATCAATTTATACCTTAGCGCTTGCTAAAAGTCATCGTACGTCAAATGATAAGGAACTCATACGTTTCAAGTCTGATTATGCTAAAATAGAGGGTGAGCTAAGTTATAGACATGGTACGATGCCGCTTACGATGTTTATAACTAAAAAAGGTAAGCAAGTTAAAGTAAATCATCTTGAGCAAAGCAGACTAACTCAATATATTGGACATTTAAATGTCGTCTTATTTGCACCTGAAGATTTAAATATCGTTAAAGGTTCACCACAAATACGTCGACGATTCATAGATATGGAGTTAGGACAAATATCTGCTGTCTATTTGAATGATTTAGCTCAATATCAGCGTATTCTAAAGCAAAAGAACAATTACCTTAAACAGTTACAAATTGGGCAGAAGACAGATACAACAATGTTAGAAGTCTTAAACCAACAATTTGCTGAATATGCACTGAAGGTTACGTTACGTCGAGAGCACTTTATAAAGGAATTAGAAACACTTGCACAACCCATTCATGCAGGTATCACAAATGATCGAGAGACACTGACACTCGATTATGTTCCAAGTTTGAAGTTAAGTAATTATGAAGCCAATCAATCTGAGTTAATTGAAGAAGTATTAGCATTGTTAAATGACAATTTACAAAGAGAAAAAGAACGAGGCGTATGTCTCTATGGCCCACATCGTGATGACTTAAGTTTCAATGTAAATGGCATGGATGCTCAAACGTATGGTTCACAAGGTCAGCAACGTACCACTGCGCTGTCAATTAAGTTGGCAGAAATTGAATTAATGAATATTGAAGTAGGAGAATATCCAATCTTACTTTTAGATGATGTCTTGAGTGAGCTTGATGATTCACGTCAAACACATTTGTTAAGTACGATTCAACATAAAGTACAAACATTTGTGACAACTACGTCAGTTGAAGGAATAGATCATGAAATAATGAATAACGCTAAGTTATACCGTATTAGTCAAGGTGAAATACTAAAGTAACGAGAAAGTGATGGTGAATACATTGTCAGATGTAAACAACACAGATAATTATGGTGCTGGACAGATACAAGTTTTAGAAGGTCTCGAAGCGGTTCGTAAAAGACCGGGTATGTATATTGGTTCAACTTCAGAAAGAGGGTTGCACCATTTAGTATGGGAAATTGTTGATAATAGTATTGACGAGGCATTAGCAGGTTATGCTAGTCATATTGAAGTTGTAATTGAGAAAGACAATTGGATTAAAGTTACTGACAATGGCCGTGGTATTCCTGTTGATATTCAAGAAAAGATGGGACGCCCTGCTGTCGAAGTTATCTTAACTGTACTTCACGCTGGAGGTAAATTCGGAGGTGGCGGATACAAAGTATCTGGCGGTCTTCACGGTGTTGGATCTTCAGTTGTTAATGCACTCTCACAAGATCTTGAAGTTTATGTACATCGTAATGGCACGATTTATCATCAAGCCTATAAACAAGGTGTGCCACAATTTGATCTTAAAGAAATTGGCGATACAGATAAAACAGGTACAGCTATTCGATTCAAAGCCGATAAAGAAATCTTTACAGAGACAACAGTTTATAACTATGAAACACTTCAAAAGCGTATACGTGAGCTTGCTTTCTTAAATAAAGGTATTCAAATTACTTTAAAAGATGAAAGAGAAGAGGAAGTTAGAGAAGACTCATATCATTATGAAGGCGGGATTAAATCCTATGTAGATTTATTAAATGAGAATAAAGAACCTCTTCACGATGAACCTATATATATCCATCAGTCTAAAGACGATATTGAAGTGGAAATTGCACTTCAATATAACAGTGGATATGCAACCAACTTATTAACGTATGCGAATAATATTCATACATACGAGGGTGGTACGCATGAAGATGGCTTTAAACGTGCTTTAACACGCGTTTTAAATAGCTATGGTACGCAAAGTAAGATTATTAAAGAGGATAAAGATAGACTTTCAGGTGAAGATACACGGGAAGGTTTAACAGCAGTCGTATCAATTAAACATGGCGATCCTCAGTTTGAAGGACAAACTAAAACAAAATTAGGAAACTCTGAAGTACGTCAAGTTGTTGATAGATTATTTTCTGAACACTTTGAACGTTTCTTATATGAGAATCCATCTGTAGGACGCATTATTGTTGAAAAGGGTATTATGGCTTCACGCGCACGTGTGGCTGCCAAAAAAGCACGTGAAGTTACGCGTCGTAAATCAGCATTAGACGTTTCAAGCTTACCAGGTAAATTGGCAGATTGTTCTAGTAAGAACCCTGAAGAAAGTGAAATTTTCTTGGTAGAAGGTGACTCTGCCGGGGGGTCTACTAAATCTGGTCGTGATTCAAGAACACAAGCCATTTTACCTTTAAGAGGTAAAATTTTGAATGTGGAAAAAGCACGTTTAGATCGTATCTTAAACAATAACGAAATTCGTCAAATGATTACTGCATTTGGTACGGGTATTGGAGGAGAATTCGATATATCAAAAGCACGTTATCATAAAATCGTAATCATGACTGATGCCGATGTTGATGGTGCACATATACGTACGTTATTACTTACATTCTTCTATCGTTTCATGAGACCTTTAATTGAAGCGGGCTACGTTTATATTGCTCAGCCGCCTTTATATAAACTAACACAAGGAAAACAAAAATATTATGTATTTAACGATAGAGAACTAGACAAGTTGAAACAAGAATTAAACCCGTCACCAAAATGGTCAATTGCACGTTACAAAGGTCTTGGTGAAATGAACGCAGACCAATTATGGGAAACGACTATGAATCCTGAACATCGCTCTATGTTGCAAGTGAGACTTGAAGATGCAATTGATGCAGACCAAACATTTGAAATGTTAATGGGCGATGTAGTAGAAAATCGCAGACAATTTATCGAAGACAATGCAGTTTATGCCAACCTAGATTTCTAGACACTATGAACTGAACTTTTGAAGGAGGATCTCTTGATGGCTGAATTACCTCAATCAAGAATTAATGAACGAAATATAACCAGTGAAATGCGTGAATCATTCTTAGACTATGCTATGAGTGTTATCGTTTCTCGTGCATTACCTGATGTTAGAGACGGATTAAAGCCAGTACATCGTCGTATTCTTTATGGTTTAAATGAACAAGGTATGACGCCCGATAAACCTTATAAGAAATCTGCACGTATAGTCGGGGATGTCATGGGTAAATATCACCCTCATGGTGATTCTTCAATTTATGAAGCAATGGTAAGAATGGCCCAAGACTTTAGTTATCGTTATCCACTTGTAGATGGTCAAGGTAACTTTGGCTCTATGGATGGTGACGGGGCAGCCGCAATGCGTTATACCGAAGCACGTATGACTAAAATAACATTAGAACTTTTACGTGATATCAACAAAGACACAATTGATTTTATTGACAACTATGATGGTAATGAAAGAGAGCCGTCAGTCTTACCTGCACGTTTCCCTAACTTACTAGTAAATGGTGCGGCAGGAATTGCCGTAGGTATGGCTACAAATATTCCTCCCCACAATTTAACTGAAGTTATTGATGGTGTGCTCAGTTTAAGTAAGAATCCAGACATCACAATTAATGAGCTGATGGAAGACATCCAAGGTCCTGATTTTCCTACAGCCGGTTTAGTACTAGGGAAAAGTGGTATTCGTCGAGCTTATGAAACAGGTCGTGGGTCAATTCAAATGCGTTCTCGTGCTGAAATAGAAGAACGTGGTGGTGGCCGTCAACGTATTGTCGTAACGGAAATACCTTTCCAAGTCAATAAAGCGCGTATGATTGAAAAAATCGCAGAGTTAGTTAGAGATAAGAAAATCGACGGTATTACAGATTTACGTGATGAAACAAGTTTGCGTACAGGTGTAAGAGTAGTTATTGATGTACGTAAAGATGCAAATGCGAGTGTTATTTTAAATAATTTATATAAACAAACGCCATTACAAACATCATTTGGTGTGAATATGATTGCTTTAGTGAATGGTAGACCTAAACTAATCAATTTAAAAGAAGCACTTATCCATTACTTAGAACACCAAAAAACAGTGGTTAGACGACGTACTGAATATAATCTTAAAAAAGCAAGAGACCGTGCCCATATTCTAGAAGGTTTACGAATAGCACTAGATCATATTGATGAAATTATCACAACAATTCGTGAATCGGACACTGATAAAATTGCGATGGCAAGTTTACAAGAGCGTTTTAAACTAACTGAACGTCAAGCTCAAGCAATTTTAGATATGCGTTTAAGACGTTTAACTGGATTAGAAAGAGATAAAATAGAATCTGAGTATAATGAACTTCTAGAATATATTAAAGAGTTAGAAGAGATTTTAGCTGATGAAGAAGTACTATTACAATTAGTTCGTGATGAATTGACTGAAATTAAAGAACGTTTCGGCGATGAACGTCGCACTGAAATTCAATTAGGTGGTCTAGAAGATCTTGAAGATGAAGACTTAATCCCTGAAGAACAAATTGTTATTACATTAAGTCATAATAACTATATTAAACGTTTACCAGTATCTACATATCGTTCTCAAAATCGTGGTGGTCGTGGCATACAAGGTATGAACACGTTGGATGAGGACTTCGTTAGTCAATTGGTAACAATGAGTACACATGATCATGTTCTGTTCTTTACGAATAAAGGTCGTGTATATAAACTCAAAGGTTATGAAGTTCCTGAGTTGTCACGTCAATCCAAAGGCATACCTATTATTAATGCGATTGAACTCGAAAATGACGAAACAATAAGTACGATGATTGCAGTTAAAGACCTTGAAAGTGAAGAAGATTATCTCGTATTCGCGACAAAACAAGGTATCGTTAAACGTTCATCATTAAGTAACTTCTCCCGTATTAACAAAAACGGTAAAATTGCAATTAACTTTAAAGAAGATGATGAATTAATTGCAGTACGTCTAACAACAGGTAATGAAGATATTCTTATTGGAACTGCACATGCATCATTAATTAGATTTTCTGAATCTACATTACGCCCATTAGGCCGTACAGCAGCAGGTGTGAAAGGTATTTCTCTACGTGAAGGGGATACTGTCGTTGGTCTTGATGTTGCAGATTCAGAAAGTGAAGATGAAGTATTAGTAGTTACTGAAAATGGTTACGGTAAACGTACACCTGTTAGCGAATATCGTTTATCAAATCGTGGTGGTAAAGGAATCAAAACTGCGACAATTACCGAGCGTAATGGTAACATCGTTTGTATCACAACTGTAACCGGTGAAGAGGATTTAATGGTTGTAACTAACGCTGGTGTTATTATTCGTCTTGACGTTCATGATATTTCTCAAAATGGACGTGCAGCACAAGGTGTACGCCTTATGAAACTCGGAGATGGTCAATTTGTTTCTACTGTTGCTAAAGTAAACGAAGAAGACGATAATGAGGAAAATGCAGATGAAGCGCAACAATCTACTACTACTGAAACAGCAGATGTAGAAGAGGTAGTGGATGATCAGACACCAGGCAATGCGATTCATACAGAAGGTGATGCAGAAATGGAATCTGTAGAATCTCCTGAAAATGATGATCGTATTGATATCAGACAAGATTTTATGGATAGAGTGAATGAAGATATCGAGAGTGCTTCAGATAATGAAGAAGATAGTGATGAATAATTAAAAAGGGAGTAAGACAGAAACATAGGGTTCGTTGTTCTGCCCGTAACTCTTAATTAAACTATCTGTAGATTTTATGAACAAAAGTTTATATAGGGAAGTCGGACTAGAGTTGTAATGAGGTTATTTTCTAACTCAGTCATCGACGTCCAATACGCTAAAATGCATGAGACATAGCTATGTCTCATGCATTTTTTAATTTCTTGTTTATATTAAATTGATTTGTCCTTTATAACCTCTGTAGCACCATACATTGAGGATAAATGAATAATCATTTCCATACATTTAGACCCCCTTCAATAGAGGGTGTCTAAAATATAACTGTCTCTTTCAACAATGTTCTTTCTCAATTTACCACTACTGATAAACACAGTAATTAATTCTGATATCTGTTAACCTTCAAGTTGTTTCATCACATACGGTATTTCACTAATTAGACGTGAAGGTGGAACAACATACATTGTGTCAGATAATTTTTCACCGATAAAACTATGCATGTAAGTTGCACTTGTAACAGCTTCTTTAAAATTATCAAATTGGCCTACGAAGCTTGTAATCATGCCCGCAAGTGTATCACCCATACCACCTGTAGCCATAGCAGGTGTGCCAATAGGTAATTTATAGACATCATCATTGCAGAAATAGATTTCCGTACCATGTTGTTTTAATACTACTGTCGCGCCAATACGTTCTACCGCTTCAAGGTTACGTTCATATGTCTGTTCTTCAATAGGTATACCGCTCAAACGCTCCCATTCCTTTTGATGTGGGGTGAATATAACACGACATGTAGGAATTTGAGGTTTTAACTTACTGAATATTGTTATAGCATCTCCGTCAACAATTAAATTTTGATGTGGTTGTATATTTTGAAGTAAAAACGTGATGGCATTATTACCTTTGAAATCTACTCCAAGACCTGGACCGATAAGGATACTATCAGTTGCTTCAATCATTTTCGTAAGCATTTTAGTATCATTAATATCTATAACCATCGCCTCAGGACAACGAGAATGTAGCGCAGCATGATTATTTGGGTGTGTTGCTACAGTAATGAGCCCACTTCCACTATAAACGCAAGCGCGTGCAGCAAGCATGATTGCGCCACCCATATTGGCTGATCCACCGATTAATAAAATTTTACCATAGTCACCTTTATGTGTTTCGTCTTTTCTTATAGGAATATTAACAGAATCTAACGTTTTCATAACGATATAACCTCCCATAACATGTTATTTCTTAAAATGTTGTAAGTCTTATGTTTGCTTTTATTTCACGAATCTTTTTATTTATTTCAAACAATTGTTTACATGTGATTTTAAATCATCTCTTCTAAATACAATTAAGAATACTATACCTGTATCTGACATTCGTCAATAGTTAAATGAAACTCTATTCACATCGTCATGTATCATTCATTATTTTAGTAGACTGATAGCATAATGTAGCAGTTTTATTTATTTAATTAAAAATATTAAATGGAAATAGAACGTAAGGTGACATTACAAGCAGTTAATTATAATAATGTTGAAATTCTCCCGCCTCTCATCCGAGAAAATTTGTATGTATATCGTCACAATGTATCTACTATTACACAGAACAAAATATTTAGTTTCAACAAGTTGTAGAAGCGGGACACTAATTATTTAAAAAGTGTTGCATATAAGCTCATCTAAATATGACGTAATTGTTGCAAATTTAAAATAACTTGAAATGTGATAATGACTTTGCTATATTAAAATTAAGTTAATAAAGTATTGTTCGTAGGACAAGTAGCATAGATAGTTCGATTTCAGAGAGCTTGTGGTAAGTGAGAACAAGTAATCGACATTCATGTGAATCTACCTACTATATGTGAACAATCGGTAATAACCGTTATTTTAGTTAAGCGCAATTTGAGGTAAATGCTTTTAATTTACTTGAAATTGTTAAATAGGGTGGCAACGCGTAGACCACGTCCCTTGTCTGGGATGTGGTCTTTTTTTATTGTTTTATCACACGAAGTCATCCATAAAATTGAATATATTTTATTTGGGAAAGGATGAAGGTTACATGTTAGACATTCGTTTATTTAGAAATGAACCTGAGAAAGTGAAGAGCAAAATTGAATTAAGAGGCGACGATCCTAAAGTTGTCGACCAAGTTTTAGAATTAGATGAACAACGCCGTGAATTAATCAGTAAAACTGAAGAGATGAAGGCGAAAAGAAATAAAGTGAGCGAAGAAATAGCTCAAAAGAAACGTAATAAAGAAGACGCTGATGACGTCATTGCTGAGATGCGTCATTTAGGTGATGAAATTAAAGATATCGATAATCAACTTAATGAAGTAGATAATAAAATTAGAGATATCTTAATTCGTATTCCTAACTTAATTAATGAAGACGTACCTCAAGGTGATTCTGATGAAGAAAACGTTGAAGTTAAAAAATGGGGTACGCCACGTGATTTTGAATTTGAACCAAAAGCGCACTGGGATTTAGTTGAAGAATTAAAAATGGCTGACTTTGAACGTGCTGCTAAAGTATCTGGTGCTCGTTTCGTATACTTAACTAAAGATGGCGCATTACTTGAACGTGCTTTAATGAATTACATGTTGACAAAACATACAACGCAACATGGTTATACTGAAATGATGACACCTCAATTAGTGAATGCTGATACGATGTTTGGAACAGGTCAATTACCTAAATTTGAAGAAGATTTATTTAAAGTTGAAAAAGAAGGCTTATATACGATTCCAACTGCAGAAGTACCTTTAACAAACTTCTATAGAGATGAAATTATTCAACCAGGTGTACTACCTGAATTATTTACAGCTCAAACTGCATGTTTCCGTAGTGAAGCAGGATCAGCTGGTAGAGATACTAGAGGGTTAATTCGTTTACATCAATTTGATAAAGTTGAAATGGTTCGTATTGTACAACCTGAAGATTCTTGGAATGCTTTAGAAGAAATGACACAAAATGCTGAAGCTATTCTTGAAGAATTAGGTTTACCATACCGTCGTGTTATCTTATGTACTGGCGATATTGGTTTCAGTGCTAGTAAAACATATGATTTAGAAGTTTGGTTACCAAGTTACAATGATTATAAAGAAATCAGTTCTTGCTCTAACTGTACTGATTTCCAAGCACGTCGCGCAAATATCAGATTCAAACGTGATGCTGCTTCTAAACCAGAATTAGTACACACATTAAATGGTAGTGGTTTAGCAGTAGGTCGTACATTTGCAGCCATCGTTGAAAACTATCAAAACGAAGATGGTACATTAACAATTCCTGAAGCATTAGTACCATTTATGGGTGGCAAAACTAAAATTGAAAAACCAATCAAATAATCATATAAACTTAACTAGATGATTACAATATTAAAAAGTTATTTAACTGTCGATAAGATTCTATAAACTTATCGACAGTTTTTTAATATATAAAGGCGAAATTGGTATTTTTATATTCAATTAGGGATGGATGTCTAAAATAGTTTAAAATAATTTCTACGATTTAAAATACTGGTATAACAGTGATTTTATAGATACGGTTGTCTAACGTCACACAAACGTATGTCTAAAAAATAGTGAATATTTATTGTCATAGACTGAATTATAAAATCATGAAAATAATACATGAAGTAGCAAATATTTATCTTTTAGAGAACGCCTGTAAAAATATAAAATAGTGGAAATTGATTTTTAAACGTTGTCATTCATATTCAAAATATTTAACTTAGTTTGTCAAACAACGTTTATTTTTATATAACCATAAAATAACATCATAAAGAAGCTATATGAAATTCGAAGTATAATGCCAATGTTTCATATAGCTCCTATTCTAAATATTAAAATTTAATAATTAAATGTATCAATTGTCCTATTCATTTGATGCATAGCCAGAGAGTGGGTAATGATCTGAGTAATCATTGTATTTGTATGTTTTACCCCAAGATTTCACGGACCATTCTGGTGACTTCACTCTATGTGTATCATTATGCCATGAGCTTGGTTGTGCATGGTCACGATCTAATAAAATATAATCTAAGTGTTGAGGTTCTAATTTAGGATAATTATATTTCGCAATACTATTACTGCTAGTATCCCAACTATATGCATTACCATCGAATTGAGTAGGTAATGAAACATTTAAGTTATTTGCCATTTGTTGATATTCATCTGAATCTTTAATGACATTTAAGTCACCACCGATATAGACGGGTTCATTTTTAGGGATATTCTTGTCTTTGATAAACTGTTTAATTTCACTCATTTGACTCTGTCTAATGTCCTTATCTTTTCCTTTAAAGCATGTTGGATCTTCAGCTTGTAGATGTGTTCCGATAATATGGTGGTATTTGCCATTCTTATTAATTTTAATGTAGGCAAAGCCTTTATTACCTGCCATATCAGCCCCACAACCTTTTTTATAAATATGTTGTTCTTGTTGTACGATAGGCCATTTACTCACAATACCAACGCCACCACTTACTTTTTTAATTTTTCTATAAGTACCAGAAGTATTTTGCCAACCTTCTGTACCCTTACCAACGATAGGTGTTTGATAGGGGTACTGTGAATGTAGACGTGTTAACAATCTTTTAGAAGCTTTTTTATCAAATAATTCATTTAGAATCACGACATCTTGATTTTGAATGTAATCTGCTTTTGAAATTAAATCAGCGCGCTGAGATTGTCCCCAATTAGGGTAGATAGCAGTAGGTAAGAAATACACGTTGTGTGTAGTGATTTTAAGACTGTCTTTAAAATCACGTTCACTCGCATATGTGATAGTCGAAAATACTAAAAATAAACTACTTAAAACCAACAAAGTAGTTAGTATACATTTACGTTGCCAATTCAATATTGTTACACCTCGTTTCATTTGATGGTGTGATTATATCAAACAAAATTAAGTATCTTTTGGAAATTACTATTTCTAAATAAAATTTTAATAAAAAATTAAAAATCAATGATGTTTTAAAAAGTTGCAAAAGTTCAGTAACTATTATTTTTTGATAATCTTTAAAAGTAATGTTGTAAACATTTTGATTTTAAATCTAAAAGTTAAAAAGAGGGTCTAAAAATAAGAAAGAAAATTCTGAAAAACAAAACCTTTACATATTCACTTCTTTAGACATCGGTATGTATGACGGCACACATACCGGTCTTTAAATATATTGAATAAAATAATTAAGTGTATTAGATTGATTTTATTATTTTATTGGAGAGACTGGGGATGATAATATGACTCACCTTACGTTTAAACAAGGTGTGAAAGAGTGTATTCCCACGTTACTTGGTTATGCAGGTGTAGGACTTTCGTTTGGAATTGTGGCAGCCTCCCAAAATTTCAGTGTTTTAGAAATTATTTTATTGTGTCTGATTATTTATGCTGGTGCAGCCCAATTTATTATTTGTACATTAGTGATTGCAGGCACCCCTATTTCTGCAATTGTGCTTACAACACTTATCGTTAACTCTCGAATGTTCTTATTAAGTATGACTTTAGCACCTAATTATAAGCAATATGGATTTTGGAATAGGGTAGGGCTTGGAACGTTATTAACAGATGAAACTTTTGGCGTTGCTATAACGCCATATGTCAAAGGTGAAAAAATTAACGATCGATGGCTACACGGACTAAATATTACCGCTTACTTATTTTGGACTGTTTCCTGTGTAATCGGTGCCATTTTCGGAGAGTATATTTCAAATCCTGATGCGCTTGGTCTAGACTTTGCCATTATCGCAATGTTTATTTTTTTATGTATATCTCAATTTGAAGGGATTAAGAAGTCACGATTGAGAATATATATTGTACTCATTGTATGTGTGATTGTGATGATGCTTCTTCTAAGTTCAATTCTACCTTCATACGTAGCAATTTTAATAGCCGCAATTGTTGCTGCATTGTTAGGGGTGGTGATGCACAAATGACGACAGATTTACATACATTAGTACTTATTATTTTATGTGGCGTGGTCACATTACTCATTCGAGTTATTCCATTTGTTATGATATCGCGTGTCAACTTACCAGCAATTGTAATTAAATGGCTTTCTTTTATTCCTATCACTTTATTTACAGCTCTTATTATAGATGGTGTAATTCAACAACATGATCATGCATTTGGTTATACGCTTAATTTACCTTATATTATTGCAATCGTGCCAACTGTGATGCTCGCTATTTTCACACGTAGTCTAACAGTGACAATTCTCGGAGGTATATTTGTCATTGCTTGCTTACGTTTAATCTTTTAATCTTTGGAAATCATATCAATTCATTGAACTTACAGAAAAAGTTAGTTAAAATTAAAATAATTAGAAAATTTAGACTATTAGGACGAAATGCATTTCTACATCACAATACAATTAAATTATCTAACCTTATTTTGAGAAGCAGAGGGATTTGGCCCGTAGAAGCTTCAGCAACCGACTTTAAATAGCACGGTGCTAATACCAACGAGCAACTCGAATGATAAGTACGATAAGTGCCTTTACATCATTTGAGTAAGGCACTTTTTTAGTTGAAGGAGGTATGGAACTATTATGACGAATTACACGGTTAATACATTAGAACTAGGTGAATTTATAACTGAATCTGGTGAAACGATTGATCATTTACGTCTACGTTATGAACATGTAGGACTTCCTGGTCAACCCCTTGTCGTTGTTTGTCATGCACTTACTGGCAATCATTTAACATACGGTACGGATGCGCAACCTGGCTGGTGGCGAGAAATCATTGATGGTGGCTACATTCCAGTTCATGATTATCAATTTCTTACATTCAATGTCATTGGAAGTCCATTTGGTTCGAGTTCTAAATTAAATGATGACAACTTCCCAGAACATTTAACATTGAGAGATATCGTTAGAGCTATTGAGTTAGGTATACAAGCATTAGAATTTAAGAAGATTAATATTCTCATTGGAGGTAGTTTAGGTGGCATGCAAGCGATGGAATTGCTTTATAATCGTCAATTCGAGGTGGAAAAAGCAATCATATTAGCTGCTACTGATAAAACGTCCTCCTATAGTCGTGCTTTTAACGAGATTGCAAGACAAGCTATACATATAGGTGGTAAAGAAGGTTTAAGTATCGCACGTCAACTCGGCTTCCTCACGTATCGATCGTCTAAAAGTTATGATCAACGTTTTACACCTGATGAAGTAGTGAGCTATCAACAACATCAAGGTGATAAGTTCAAAGAATATTTCGATTTAAATTGTTATTTAACACTGCTAGACGTCTTAGATAGTCATCATTTAGATAGAGGGAGAGATGATGTTGATGAAGTCTTTCAATCGTTGGAAACGAAAGTACTAACAATGGGCTTTATTGATGATTTACTTTATCCTGATGATCAAGTAAGAGCTTTAGGAGAACGTTTTAAATATCATCGTCATTTCTTCGTACCAGATAATGTTGGACATGATGGTTTTCTTCTAAATTTTAATGATTGGGCGCCTAATTTATATCATTTCTTAAATCTGAAACAATTCCGACGTAAATAGGAAAGTTTTATAATAGAACACAATCCTCATGAGCACGCATAAGAAATACTAAACAGTGCAGAGCAGGTAAATTTTTCTTTGGAATTAAGATAAGTATTATTTGGCATAAAAATAGTCCTACAGAAGCTTATATAAGCAAAGTCTATTTCATATGTCGTACTTATGCATAACCTGTCACTGGTAGTATGGCTTTACTTTATTGTTAAATTTTAGCAAAGAGGTTAAAATAGGAGTTATAGTCAAAAAGTATGGGAGTGGCGTATGTGTTTTCAAAAATACAACCTAAAGCAACTATTTTAGCAATTATTTCATTATTAGTAGTCGCTTTAGTAACGCATGTATTACCTGTTCTCGGCTTGATTTTATGTTTATTTGCAACGATTCCCGGTATTGTTTTATGGAATCGTTCCATACAATCATTCGGAATTAGCGCATTAGTAACAGTTGTACTTACAACATTATTAGGTAATACATTTGTCTTAAGTATGATGGTCTTAATCTTATTATTAAGTGCGATTATCGGACAATTACTTAAGGAAAGAACATCTAAAGAACGAATTCTTTATATTTCAACAGCTTCATTAAGTTTAGTTACACTTATTGGATGGATGTTATTACAAACATTCGATAAAATTCCGACGGCAGCTGTATTAATTAAGCCTTTTAAAAATGCAATGCATGAGGCTTTCTTAACAAGTGGAATCGATTCAAACTATAGACAGATTCTTGAGGAAAGTTTCCGACAAATGACGGTCCAACTCCCTAGTTTTCTAATTATAGTTATTTTCATATTTGTCTTAATTAATCTGATTATTACATTTCCAATTTTACGCAAATTTAAAGTAGCAACACCTATTTTTAAACCTTTATTCGCATGGCAAATGAGCCGTAATTTACTATGGTTTTATCTTATAGTACTTATTTGTGTCATGATTGCAAGTGAACCAAGTACGTTCCAAAGCATCGTGTTAAACTTTGATGTTGTGTTATCATTAGTGATGTACATCCAAGGATTAAGTGTCATTCACTTCTTTGGTAAAGCTAAAAGATGGCCGAACTTCGCAACAATTCTTGTTATGGTAGTAGGGACACTTCTTACACCGGCAACGCATATTGTTGGATTACTTGGGGTAATTGATTTATGTATTAATTTAAAGAAAATAATAAAAAAATGATGATTAAAAAGTGATTAGAGGTGGAAGAATGAACCGTCAATCCACTAAAAAAGCTTTGCTCATACCGTTTATTTTAATGGTACTCACTGCCATAGCACTTGTCGTCGTGTGGTTTATTTTTAACCAATTAGTGGCAGGTATTGCTACAGCTATACTCATTGTGATGATTATTATTAGTGGCGTGTTATTGAGAAAAGCATTTCTAAAAATGGATAATTATGTGGATGATTTAAGTGGTCACATCTCGGCAAGTAGTAATAAGGCGATTAAGCACTTGCCTATAGGGATGATTGTGTTAGATGAAGATAATCACATTGAGTGGATGAACCAATTTATGACAGATCACATTGAAACGAATGTGATTTCTGAAAATGTCAATGAAGTCTTCCCTAACATATTAAAACAACTGGAAAAAGTTCAAGAAGTAGAAATAGAAAACAACAATTATTACTATCATGTACGATATTCAGAAAACGAGCATTGTTTATACTTCTTTGATATGACTGAAACTGAACGTACAAATGAACTATATGAAGATTCCAAGCCGATTATTGCAACAATATTTTTAGATAATTACGATGAAATCACTCAAAATATGAACGATACACAACGTTCTGAAATTAACTCTATGGTGACACGTGTGATTAGTCGTTGGGCACAAGATTACAATATTTACTTCAAACGTTACAATTCAGATCAATTTGTAGCTTACTTTAACCAAAAAATATTGGCTGAACTAGAAGATTCTAATTTTGAAATCTTAAGCCAATTAAGAGAGAAGAGTGTGGGTTACCGCGCACAACTAACATTAAGTATTGGTGTAGGTGAAGGCACGGAGAACCTTATTGATTTAGGTGAATTATCACAATCTGGTTTAGACCTCGCGTTAGGTCGTGGTGGTGACCAAGTTGCAATTAAGAATATGAACGGCAATGTAAGATTCTATGGTGGTAAGACTGACCCTATGGAAAAACGTACGCGTGTACGTGCGCGTGTGATTTCACATGCCCTCAAAGATATTCTTACTGAAGGCGATAAAGTTATCGTCATGGGACATAAGCGACCAGATTTAGATGCTATAGGTGCAGCTATCGGAGTTTCGCGCTTTGCATCAATGAATAATTTAGAGGCATTTATCGTTCTTAATGATTCTGATATTGATCCGACATTACGTCGTGTTATGGATGAGATTGATAAGAAACCGGAACTAAAAGAACGCTTTGTAACATCGGATGAGGCTTGGGATATGATGACTTCTAAGACGACTGTCGTTGTTGTAGATACACATAAACCTGAAATGGTCTTAGATGAAAATGTCTTAAATAAAGCAAACCGCAAAGTGGTCATTGATCATCATAGACGTGGCGAAAGCTTTATTTCAAATCCATTACTTGTGTATATGGAACCTTACGCTAGCTCAACTGCTGAGCTCGTAACGGAATTACTAGAATATCAACCAACTGAACAGAGATTGACTCGTTTAGAATCAACTGTTATGTATGCAGGTATTATAGTAGATACAAGAAACTTTACGTTAAGAACAGGTTCCAGAACATTTGATGCTGCAAGTTATTTACGTGCACATGGCGCTGATACAATCTTAACGCAACATTTCTTAAAAGATGATGTCGATACGTATATCAATCGTTCAGAATTGATAAGAACAGTTAAGATACAAGATCAAGGTGTAGCCATTGCACATGGTTCAGATGATAAAATTTATCATCCTGTAACGGTTGCACAAGCTGCCGATGAGTTGTTAAGTTTAGAAGGCATTGAAGCATCTTATGTAGTAGCTAAACGTGAAGACAACCTGATTGGTATCTCAGCACGTTCTTTAGGTTCCATAAATGTTCAATTAACAATGGAAGCGTTAGGTGGCGGTGGCCATCTGACAAATGCTGCGACACAAATAAAAGGTGCGACAATAGATGAAGCAATAGAACAATTACAACAAGCAATTACAGAACAAATGAGTAGGAGTGAAGACGCATGAAAGTAATTTTCACACAAGATGTTAAAGGTAAAGGTAAAAAAGGCGAAGTTAAAGATGTACCAGTAGGTTATGCAAATAACTTCTTACTTAAAAATAAATATGCTGTAGAAGCAACTCCTGGTAACTTAAAACAATTAGAACAACAAAATAAACGTGCTGAAGCAGATAGACAACAAGAAATCGATGATGCAAAAGCACTTAAAGAACAGTTAAAAGATATCGAAGTTGAAGTATCAGCTAAAACAGGTGAAGGCGGCAAACTATTTGGTTCAATCAGTACGAAACAAATTGCCGAAGCGCTAAAAAAACAACATGATATTAAAATCGACAAACGTAAAATGGACTTACCGCATGGTATTCATGCACTAGGATATACTAATGTTCCAGTGAAATTAGACAAAGAAGTCGAAGGTACAATCCGTGTGCACACTGTAGAACAATAATTTAAAGATATGACGCGAGGATAGTACATGATTACTATTATAGGTGCAATTATATAAGATGTATGACTTATACAATTTGTTAACCTCTGAAATATCTGTAGTGTATCTCGTGACAATATCAGATGACGATAAAATAAAAGATGGATTGAAATAAGAGGTGTAAGTAGATAATGGATGGAATGTATGAGCAAAATCAAATGCCACATAGCAATGAAGCTGAACAATCTGTCTTAGGTGCCATTATTATAGATCCAGAACTCATTAATACTACTCAGGAAGTCTTGCTTCCTGAGTCGTTTTATAGAGGCGCCCATCAACATATTTTTCGAGCAATGATGCACCTAAATGAGGATAATAAGGAAATTGATGTTGTCACATTGATGGATCAATTATCAAGTGAAGGTAGCTTAAACGAAGCGGGTGGCCCTCAATATCTTGCCGAACTATCGACGAGTGTACCGACAACGCGAAACGTTCAGTACTATACGGATATCGTTTTTAAACATGCGTTGAAACGGAAACTTATTCAAACCGCTGATAGTATAGCGAATGATGGCTATAATGATGAATTAGAATTAGATACGATTTTAAGTGACGCCGAACGACGTATTTTAGAACTATCTTCTACAAGAGAAAGTGATGGTTTTAAAGATATTAGAGATGTCTTAGGACAGGTATATGAAACCGCAGAAGAACTCGACCAAAATAGTGGTCAAACACCAGGTATTCCAACTGGTTATCGTGACTTAGATCAAATGACTGCTGGTTTTAACCGTAATGATTTAATCATTCTAGCGGCACGTCCTTCAGTAGGTAAGACTGCCTTTGCCTTAAATATTGCGCAAAAGGTTGCCACACATGAAGATATGTATACTGTCGGTATCTTCTCACTTGAGATGGGTGCCGACCAATTGGCAACACGTATGATCTGTAGTTCTGGTAACGTTGATTCCAATCGTTTAAGAACTGGGACGATGACTGAAGAAGATTGGAGTCGCTTTACGATTGCGGTAGGTAAGCTATCACGAACTAAAATCTTCATAGACGATACGCCAGGTATCCGTATCAATGATTTACGTTCTAAATGTCGTCGACTCAAACAAGAGCACGGTCTTGATATGATTGTGATTGATTATCTACAATTGATTCAAGGAAGCGGATCACGTTTCTCAGATAACCGTCAACAAGAAGTTTCAGAGATTTCACGTACACTTAAGGCGATTGCACGTGAATTAGAATGTCCAGTTATTGCACTGAGTCAGTTATCACGTGGCGTTGAACAGCGACAAGACAAACGTCCTATGATGAGTGATATTCGTGAATCTGGGTCTATAGAACAAGATGCCGACATTGTCGCTTTCTTATATCGTGATGATTATTATAATCGTGGTGAAGGTGATGAAGATGATGACGATGCTGGTTTTGAACCACAGACAAATGATGATAACGGTGAAATTGAAATCATCATCGCCAAGCAACGTAACGGTCCAACAGGTACTGTGAAACTTCACTTTATGAAACAATATAATAAATTTACAGACATTGATTATGCTCATGCAGATATGTCATAAAAAATACTTTTCCGTACAATAATTGTTGTAAACTGTTTATTGTACGGTTTTTATTTTGTTTTTCTCTTTTAAAAATGTTGGAAGTATGTGTATATGTTTTACTTAGATGTCCTTTGAATAACTGTCATAGAAACGTTTGAAAGTGATTTTGCACAGAAAAAATACTGAAAGATGATGCGTTATCGAACGCTAATTAATGTTCGATTTTTATTTGCAAATTCAAAATCATATTGGTAAAATACCTAGTGGTTAAACGAGAAAAACTTGGAGGTGCTCATATGTCATCAATCGTAGTAGTTGGGACACAATGGGGAGACGAAGGTAAAGGTAAAATAACAGACTTTTTAGCAGAGCAAGCAGACGTAATTGCTAGATTTTCTGGTGGTAACAATGCGGGACATACGATTCAATTCGGTGGAGAAACTTACAAATTACACTTAGTGCCATCAGGCATCTTTTATAAAGATAAATTAGCAGTAATCGGTAACGGTGTAGTTGTAGATCCAGTCGCATTATTAAAAGAACTAGATGGGTTAAATGAACGTGGTATTTCAACTGACAATCTACGCATCTCAAATCGCGCACAAGTCATTTTACCTTATCACCTAGCTCAAGACGAATATGAAGAACGTCGTCGTGGCGATAATAAAATTGGTACAACGAAAAAAGGTATCGGCCCAGCATACGTAGATAAAGCACAACGAATCGGTATTCGCATGGCAGACTTATTAGAAAAGGAAACATTCGAACGCCGACTTAAAGAAAATATTGAATATAAAAACGCATACTTTAAAGGCATGTTTAACGAAACTTGTCCAACATTCGATGAAATCTTTGACGAATATTATGCTGCAGGTCAACGTTTAAAAGACTATGTGACAGACACAGCTAAAATTTTAGACGATGCAAATGTGGCTGATGAAAAGGTATTATTCGAAGGTGCACAAGGTGTCATGTTAGATATCGACCATGGTACATATCCATTCGTTACATCTAGTAATCCAGTTGCAGGTAACGTTACAGTAGGTACAGGTGTTGGCCCTACATCAGTGTCTAAAGTGATTGGTGTATGTAAATCATATACATCTCGTGTAGGTGACGGTCCATTCCCAACTGAACTTTTTGATGAAGATGGCCACCATATTAGAGAAGTGGGTCGTGAATATGGTACAACTACTGGACGTCCACGTCGTGTAGGTTGGTTCGACTCAGTTGTATTACGTCATTCACGTCGTGTAAGTGGTATCACAGATCTTTCAATTAACTCAATCGACGTTTTAACAGGATTAGACACAGTTAAAATTTGTACTGCTTACGAATTAGATGGTGAAAAAATTACTGAATACCCAGCAAACTTAGATCAATTAAGACGTTGTAAACCTATCTTCGAAGAGCTTCCAGGTTGGACTGAAGACATTACAGGTTGTCGTAGTTTAGATGAACTTCCTGAGAATGCACGTAATTACTTAGAGCGTATTTCAGAATTATGCGGTGTCCATATTTCAATCTTCTCAGTAGGTCCAGACCGCGAACAAACGAATTTATTAGAGCAACTTTGGTAGAATAAAACGTTAAGAAAGCATGTGAGTTTTGTTTAATTAGAGCATTGAACGCATTGAACGAAATGATTAACATTATTCTTAGTGCTATATGCATGAATGTAAAAAAGCTTTTTAACTCATATCTATCAATATTTGCAGTGAATCATATTTAAACAGGCGGCCACAACTTAATGGTCGCCTGTTATTTATTTTGGAGTAGGACAATGATTCTCAATCTCCTTTTGTCCTACTCCAGTTTTATTTTAAAATAGCAATTTGAAATTAGTTTTGAATGAAATCAACGGTTTTATTCTTCTCCACAGTAAGCTTCATAGTATGATTGTGTTGGTTGATTAACGAACCAAAAATATTATTAAATTTATGTAAAAAATATCTTGTCATCAAAAGTAGAGCTATGCTATAATCTATCTTGTGCTTAAGAACGGCTCCTTGGTCAAGCGGTTAAGACACCGCCCTTTCACGGCGGTAACACGGGTTCGAGTCCCGTAGGAGTCACCATTCTAGGTCCCGTAGTGTAGCGGTTAACACGCCTGCCTGTCACGCAGGAGATCGCGGGTTCGATTCCCGTCGGGACCGTATTGCCTACCCAATAGGGTAGGCATTTTTTTATGCTTTTTTACATACAACATTGTACCTTCACTTTACTAATCTTTCTGATTCACATTACCTACTTTATTTAACATGCAATGAAAACTTAATATTCCTATACATGCTTATATTTCTATAATTAAAAATACTGTCATTACGGCACTTTTGACATATACGAAAACGATAAAATATGATGATAAACCTAAACAAAAGCGTCAAGCATATTGCAAAAGTCTAACTTATTTTGCGGAACTGTATTTCAATGGTAAAATTATAAATAATATTATTCTATAATTTTAAATACTAAAATAGAATTAACCGTTCATAAATGGTAAATTATATAATAGGTAGCTATATGTTATATAGAGAACAGAATAATAATGAAGCACTTCGAAAATTTGATATAACATTAGCAATGTAAACGAACGGAAGAACTACACTTTGAGAAAAGAGGTTTATAATATATGGCTAGAAAAGTTGTTGTAGTTGACGATGAAAAACCAATTGCTGATATTTTAGAATTTAATTTAAAAAAAGAAGGTTACGACGTATATTGCGCTTATGACGGTAATGACGCAGTAGATTTAATCTATGAAGAAGAACCAGATATCGTCTTACTTGATATCATGTTACCTGGTAGAGATGGTATGGAAGTATGTCGTGAAGTGCGTAAAAAGTATGAAATGCCGATTATCATGCTGACAGCGAAAGATTCTGAAATTGATAAAGTATTAGGCCTTGAATTAGGTGCAGATGATTACGTAACTAAACCATTTAGTACTCGTGAACTCATCGCACGTGTGAAAGCGAACTTACGCCGTCATTATTCACAACCAGCTCAAGAAGTAAGTGGTGCGACAAATGAAATTACAATTAAAGATATTGTGATTTATCCAGATGCATATTCAATTAAAAAACGTGGAGAAGACATTGAATTAACGCATCGTGAATTCGAGCTATTCCATTATCTTTCTAAACATATGGGTCAAGTCATGACACGTGAACACTTACTACAAACAGTGTGGGGTTACGATTATTTTGGTGATGTTCGTACTGTGGACGTAACAATTCGCCGTTTAAGAGAAAAAATTGAAGATGATCCATCTCATCCAGAATACATTGTGACACGTAGAGGCGTTGGATACTTCCTCCAACAACATGATTAGAGGGAGCGTCTTATGAAGTGGCTTAAACAACTACAATCCCTTCACACGAAACTCGTTATTGTTTATGTACTACTCATTATTATTGGTATGCAAATCATCGGTTTGTATTTTACGAATAGTTTAGAAAAGGAATTACTCGATAACTTCAAGAAGAACATAACACAATATGCGAAGCAATTAGACGTCAATATTGAAAAGGTTTATAAGGATAAAGATAAAGGTTCAGTCAACGCTCAAAAGGATATCCAAGACCTTTTGAATGAATATGCGAATCGTCAAGAAATAGGAGAAATACGCTTTATTGATAAAGACCAAATCATCATGGCAACAACCAAGCAGTCTAACCGTGGTCTTATCAATCAAAAGGTTAACGACGGGTCAGTTCAAAAGGCGCTCTCCTTAGGGCAAACGAATGATCATATGGTTCTTAAGGATTACGGAAGTGGTAAAGAGCGTGTTTGGGTATATAATATACCGGTTAAAGTCGATAAACAGACAATCGGTGATATATACATAGAATCGAAAATTAATGATGTATACAATCAGCTGAACAACATTAATCAGATATTCATCGTAGGGACAGCGATATCACTATTCATTACAGTGATACTAGGATTCTTCATTGCACGAACGATTACTAAGCCGATAACCGATATGCGTAACCAAACCGTCGAGATGTCTAAAGGTAACTACACGCAACGAGTGAAGATATACGGTAACGATGAAATCGGTGAGCTCGCACTTGCCTTCAATAACTTATCGAAACGTGTCCAAGAAGCACAAGCGAATACAGAAAGTGAGAAACGTCGTCTAGATTCCGTTATCACGCATATGAGCGATGGTATTCTTGCGACAGATCGCCGTGGACGTGTACGTATTGCAAACGACATGGCGCTGAAAATGCTCGGTCTCGCGAAAGAAGATGTCATCGGCTACTACATGCTTGGTGTCCTTAACTTAGAAAATGAATTCTCATTAGAGGAAATTCAAGAAAATAGTGATTCTTTCTTGTTAGATATTAACGAAGAAGAAGGCATTATTGCACGCGTAAACTTTAGTACGATTGTACAAGAAACAGGTTTCGTGACAGGTTACATTGCCGTACTACATGATGTCACTGAACAACAACAAGTCGAACGTGAACGTCGCGAATTCGTTGCGAATGTTTCACACGAATTACGTACACCACTGACATCTATGAATAGTTATATCGAAGCACTTGAAGAAGGTGCTTGGCAAGATAAAGAGCTGGCACCATCATTCCTATCTGTCACACGCGAAGAGACTGAACGTATGATTCGTTTAGTGAATGATTTACTTCAATTATCTAAAATGGATAATGAATCAGATCAAATTACGAAAGAAATTATCGACTTCAATATGTTTATCAACAAAATTATTAACCGTCATGAAATGGCAGCGAAAGATACAACATTCGTGCGTGAAATTCCACAGCAAACCATCTTTGCTGAAATCGATCCAGATAAGATGACACAAGTATTTGATAATGTCATTACCAATGCAATGAAATATTCACGTGGCGAGAAACGTGTTGAGTTTCATGTGAAACAAAATGCACTTTACAATAGAATGACGATTCGTATTAAAGATAATGGTATTGGAATACCGATTAACAAAGTAGATAAAATATTTGATAGATTCTATCGTGTAGATAAAGCACGTACACGTAAGATGGGTGGTACAGGACTTGGTCTAGCTATTTCCAAAGAGATTGTCGAAGCACATAACGGTCGAATTTGGGCTAACAGTGTAGAAGGACAAGGTACGTCAATCTTTATTACACTTCCTTGCGAAATCATTGAAGACGGTGATTGGGATGAATAACAAAGAACATACTAAATCAATTATTTTAGTCCTACTCGTCTTGATGAGTATCGTTTTGACATACATGGTCTGGAACTTTTCTCCAGACCTTTCAAATATTGATAACACGGATAATAGTAAAAGTGATAAACCTAAACCACTTACTAAACCAATGACTGCAGAAATGGAAGGAACAATCACACCATTTCAAATCGTGCATTCTAGAGATGATAAATCTCAAGGAACAGTGGCATCAGGTGCAGTCTTAGACAAGATGATTCAACCTTTAAAGAATCAAGAAGTTAAATCTGTATCACATCTGAAAAGGGAACATAACCTTGTTATACCTGAACTAAGCAACGATTTTATTGTCCTAGATTTCACTTATGATTTGCCACTTTCAACATACTTAAGTCAAGTACTCGATATCGATGCGAAAGTGCCGAATAACTTTAATTTTGATCGCCTCCTTATCGATCAAGATCATAATAACCACGTCGTACTATATGCGATTAGCAAAGACCGTCATGAAGTAGTTAAACTTAAGACAACCATGAAAGGGAATAATGTTGATAAAGCTTTTAAAAGTATCGAACCTGACATGCAGCCTTATACGGAAATCATCACGAATAAAGATACAATCGACAAAGCAACACACGTGTTTGCACCAAGCAAACCGAAAGACTTAAAGACGTATCGCATGGTCTTCAATACGATTAGTGTTGAACGCATGAACTCAATACTATTTGATGATTCAACGATCGTTCGTAGCTCTCAAAGTGGTACGACAACATACAACAACAATACTGGCGTCGCCAACTACAACGATAAAGATGAAATGTATCATTATAAGAATTTATCTGAAGATGCGAAAAGTTCAAGCAACATGCAAGAAACCATCCCAGGCACATACGAGTTTATAAATAGTCATGGTGGCTTCTTAAATGAAGATTATCGCCTATTTAAGACTGATAATAGAACGGGGAAACTCACATATCAACGATTCCTCAACGGTCACCCAACGTTTAATAAACAGAACTTCAATGAAATTCAAGTCACATGGGGGGATAAAGGCGTTTACGATTATCAACGTTCGCTACTTAAGACGGACGTCACATTGAACAGTGAAGAATCTAAATCCGTGCCCACCGTTGAGTCCGTGCGTTCTGCATTAGCCAACCATCCTGATATTGATTTTGAAAAGGTAACGAACATTGCGATTGGTTATGATATGGACGACAAGGCAAATAACGAAGATATTGAAGTTCAACGTAACTGTGAATTAATACCACGTTGGTTTGTAGAATACGATGGCAATTGGTATGCCTATAAAGATGGGAGGCTTGAATAAATGAACTGGAAACTTACGAAGACACTTTTCATTTTCGTTTTTATTCTTGTGAACATCTTTTTAGTCATCGTTTATATTGATAAAGTGAATAAATCACAAGTTAATGACTCGGAAAAGGTAAACGAAGTCAACTTTCAACAAGAAGAAATTGACGTGCCCAAGGATGTCTTGAATCAAAGCGTGAAAGATACTGAACTTGAACAAATTACTGCCCGTTCAAAGAATTTCTCAAGTTATGCGAAAGATCATTCAAGCCTGCAAACGTCTGATTCCGATAAAACACTTGAAGGAGATATTGATAAAGGCGTTCAAGTGAGTGATAAGAACTTACAAGATATCAAAGAGTACATTGCAAAGAAAATCTTTAACGGTAAAGAGTATCAATTAAGTGATTTAACTAAAGACAAAGTCACTTACGAACAAACGTATAAAGATTATCCGATTATGAATAATAGTAAAGCACGCCTAACGTTTAATTTGAGCGATGGCAAGGCGACAAGCTATAAGCAGACAACGATGGATGATATACAAGTAGCTAAAGGTTCAAATAGCACGAAGAAACAAGTCATCACACCACGTAAAGCTATTGAAGCTCTTTATTACAACAGATATCTAAAACAAAATGATCAAGTGCTAGACGCACGCCTAGGCTATTATTCAGTGGTAAAGGAAACAAACGTTCAATTACTCCAACCTAACTGGGAAATTAAAGTAAAACATAAAGGCAAGGATGAAGTTCAAACCTATTATGTAGAAGCTACAAATCATAATCCGAAAGTGATTGATTATTAGAGGTTATTGATAGGTGGCGTGACGTTTGAATGAAACCGCCAAGCGATAGCATAGAAGGCTACGTTAATTTGTATTGTCTAGAGCACACTTTGGCGTACTTATGTTAGAAGTCATTTGTCGAACCAACGACATGTGATGATTCACGGATTGATTATGAAGCTATATATGATGATATAAACTAAGCCTGAGACACGATGAGTGAGCTCAGGCTTTTTTATGTATTGAAAGTGATTGAGTAATTAAATAGGGTGGAAATCAAAAATGATGTTGGTTGATATGTTAGGTCGTTTAAGAGGATGCAATGCCAGGGGTAATATCGACGTTGTTATGAAGCGGTGTTTATTTTAAATGGGCGTTAGTATCGTGTATAAACGGACTATTGGAACTCAACTTTTAAAATTGATATAGTATAATATAAAGGAAATTTAGAGGACGTGACGTTTCGATATTTGAATAACTGTATTAAGGAATATCGAAACTTTAAAATATCTACGCAATTTAGGATAAAAAGTCAACATTGAGTGAAAGCCAACTTAGTCGAAGTATCTCAATAAAGCGTAAGACACTCGAGTTCCCCCACACCCCTATAAATAAATAACTATGGTACATATGAGAAAGGATGAGTCGCTTGATACGTATGAGTGTATTAGCAAGTGGTAGTACAGGTAACGCCACTTACGTAGAAAGTGAGAAAGGTAGCCTACTCGTCGATGTAGGTTTAACTGGCAAGAAGATGGAAGAACTTTTCAGCCAAATCGACAGAAACATTAAGGACTTAAATGGAATATTAGTGACACATGAACACATTGACCATATCAAAGGTCTTGGTGTCTTAGCACGTAAATATAAACTTCCAATTTACGCGAATGAGAATACATGGAAAGCGATAGAGAAGAAAGATAGTCGCATTCCAATGGATCAGAAATTTATCTTTAATCCATATGAAACGAAATCTCTTGCAGGATTCGATATAGAATCATTTAACGTGTCACATGACGCGATTGATCCACAGTTCTACATCTTCCACAATAACTATAAGAAATTCACGATGATTACTGACACAGGTTACGTTTCAGATCGTATGAAAGGTATGATTCAAGGTAGTGATGTCTTTATGTTTGAAAGTAATCACGACGTCGATATGTTACGCATGTGTCGTTATCCATGGAAGACGAAACAACGTATTTTAAGTGATATGGGTCACGTATCCAATGAAGACGCGGGCCTTGCGATGAGTGATGTCATTACAGGTAATACAAAACGTATATACCTCTCTCATTTATCACAAGACAATAATATGAAAGACCTCGCACGCATGAGTGTTGGACAAGTGCTCAACGAACACGATATCGATACAGAGAAAGAAGTGTTGCTCTGCGATACCGATAAAGCACAAGCCACACCGATTTATACACTATAATTGAATAGAGGTAAGACAAACGACCTACTTAAGTATTGCGCTTAAGTAGGTTACTTTTTTGGAAAAGTGGTCAGGAGAAGTGCAGGGAATGATTACGTGTTATTTTAAACGGGCTTGAGCATTAGGAATTTTTTTAATGAAATGAAAATGCACCGTGTTCGAGGGCAAACGATGTCTTACACGCTTTGTGATTTATATTACACTTCCTTATATTTCCTAGTTGATAAAAATTTTTGATGTAAAAAAGTGAATAAATAAAATATTAAGAGTCTCATAAAAACTTAAATATAAAGTTAAAATTTAAAAACATTTAGAAATTGTGACAAAATAAAAATTGAAATTTAAATAATTTTTAAATATATTGTATTTATAGTTAGTGGTCATGCTATTTAATATAAAAATGAGTTTCTATGTTCAACACATGTATGATTTAAAGTAATAAATGATTTACCGCTGCTTTCATAGTTATGTTGTAACTAAAAGCATTGTCATGTGAGAGTTTATCAAGTCAATATCATCGTAGTTAATATGAATTCATTTAATTGATCACATGCTTAATTGAGGTGAAAGCGAATTACTCACATATTTGATTGAATGTCGTAGTGATGATTGATTAGACTCAGGTAGGGGTGATACATATACTGCTAGATGATAGCTCACTTACATAAAGATAATGATGATATTAATTTAGGGTTAAAAAGATGTGTGTGGAAAACTAGGATATCAATGATGATATATGTAGTAAGTGAGTCTAAAAGGTCTGAAATATAGGGAATAATTGTAAAAATAACGTTAAGACGACCGTAAAGTTATCCACTGATTAGGCAATAGTTATACAGAAATGTGTACAATACACACATAAATACCCACATTATTCACAGACTTATCCACAAATTCACAAGAAATCTCCTTGAATCTGTGTATAATTCTCAAAAAACACTAAGAAAATGTTAATTCAATTGTTATACTAAGAGGGAAATGTGTGAATAAGTGTATAACTTGTGGATAACTCGAATAAATTATGTACTTTTGGAGGATAAAATGAAGATTACTATCTTATCAGTTGGAAAACTAAAAGAAAAATATTGGAAGCAAGCCATTGCAGAATATGAAAAAAGATTAGGACCTTACACGAAAATCGAATTAATAGAAGTACCAGATGAAAAAGCACCTGAAAATATGAGCGACAAAGAAATCGAACAAGTCAAAGAAAAAGAAGGCCAACGCCTACTCAATAAGATTAAACCCCAATCCACAGTAATTACGTTGGAAATCAAAGGGAAAATGTTGTCTTCAGAAGGACTCGCTAAAGAACTACAAACACGCATGACACAAGGTCAAAGCGACTTTACATTTGTCATAGGTGGCTCCAATGGTTTACACCAAGACGTCTTACAACGCAGCAACTATGCTTTATCTTTTAGCAATATGACCTTCCCACACCAAATGATGCGCGTCATATTGATCGAACAAATTTATCGCGCATTTAAGATCATGAGAGGCGAAGCATATCATAAATGATGCGGTTTTTTCAGCCACTTCATAAAGGGATTTTGAACGTATCGGAACGTATGAGGTTTATGAGAATTGCTGTTATGTTTTTGTGAAGCGTATTATAAATGATGCGGTTTTTGATAATTTTTTCTTTATCAGAGATTTTACTAAAAATCCCCTCAAAGTTTGTGTTTTTCAACTTCAACTTTGAAGGGAATAAATAAGGAACTTATTTATATTTATCCTTTATCTCATTAATATCTATTTTTTTATTAATAATATTATAAATATTAAATTCTTTAGAAAAGTCACTATCACTCTTATTCTTCATACTAAACGTTATTAATCTAATAATATCAGCTACTATTTCTTTAAATTCTATTGCATCTTCTTTTTGGTTCTGTTGCAAAGTAAAAAAATATAGCTAAC
>NZ_KV831357.1:819-50032 GCF_001837075.1 Staphylococcus sp. HMSC063F05 | reverse complement strand
CCATACGCATAGCGCATGGTTTTCTTTATACAATTATAAAAAAGACAATTTCTATTGAATAAATATAGAAATTGTCTTTTTCTTCTTCTAAGACCTTTATGTTACAAAATCTTTGTTAATCTTCTTTCAAATGTTCAATTGTTTTGAATCCTTCACGATAATTAGCTAGTTCTTCCATCATCGCGTACCAATCATGGCCTACTTTTTGTAGTGTCTGTTGAATTAATTCATCTTGTGCTTGGTTTAACTTACCTATTAAATCATCACCCGCTTCAGTGGTAAAAAGTTTTTTTACTCGTCTATCCTGCTTAGATGTTTGTTCGACGATTAAACCTTCTTCTTTTAATTTACGTAACGTTGCATGCGATCCTTGTTTAGATATTTCAAGCGTAATCAAAAGTTCTTTAATTGTTATACCCGGTAATTTATTAATGAAAAATAAGAATCGATGATGTTGGCGACTCATGCCATATTGCTCAATAATTTCATCCGCTGTAGTAATAAAAGTCTTATACGCGAAGTAAAACAGCATATGTTCGTAATCATTTTTATTTTTAGACATTTAACACTATCCTTTTTTTATTCAATATCGTTATTATAATAAACTTTTGACTGATAGTCATATATTTCAGAAACTGTTCAAACTTTTAATAGGTCAACTTAGTTGACTTTATTTCAAATTGACGTTAATATGATACTTGTAAGATAAAAGAAATCAAAGGTGGAATTATATATGAAACAACGCGTAGGACAATATTTAATGGACGCGGTTTATTCAGCAGGTGCTGACAAAGTTTTTGGTGTCCCAGGAGATTTTAATCTAGCCTTTTTAGACGATATTATTGCACATAATGATATTAAATGGATTGGTAATACAAATGAGCTTAATGCAAGTTATGCTGCCGACGGATATGCACGTATTAATGGCATCGGTGCAATGGTAACAACATTTGGAGTGGGTGAATTAAGTGCTGTCAACGGAATCGCTGGATCTTATGCTGAGCGTGTGCCAGTTATTGCCATCACTGGGGCACCTACTCGAGCTGTAGAACAAGAAGGCAAATACGTTCACCATTCCCTTGGCGAAGGAACTTTTGATGATTATAGAAAAATGTTTGAGCCTATTACAACAGCGCAAGCTTATATTACACCTGATAATGCTACCACAGAAATTCCAAGAGTA
Source organism: Staphylococcus sp. HMSC063F05 (assembly GCF_001837075.1). Classification (NCBI taxonomy): domain Bacteria; kingdom Bacillati; phylum Bacillota; class Bacilli; order Caryophanales; family Staphylococcaceae; genus Staphylococcus; species Staphylococcus sp. HMSC063F05. The sequence goes on along the minus strand of NZ_KV831357.1, from coordinate 48,849 downwards.
ATCAATACGGCGCTTCAACAACGTCGTCCAGTTCACATTCATTTACCTATTGATGTCGCACTAACAGAGATTGAAATTTCAAACCCATTCAAACCAGAAGTCGAACCACAAAAAAACGTTCAAAGTTATATCAATATGGTTCAAGACAAACTTGAATCGGCATCACAACCTGTCATTATTACAGGACATGAAATAAATAGTTTCCATCTGCATAAAGAACTCGAACAATTCGTTAATCAAACTCAAATTCCAGTTGTTCAGTTATCTTTAGGTAAAGGTGCATTTAATGAAGAAAATCCTTATTATATGGGTATCTTTGATGGTTCAATAGCAGAACAAGATATTCAAGATTATGTTAATCAAAGTGATGCTATTTTGAATATTGGTGCTAAATTAACAGATTCTGCAACAGCTGGGTTCTCATATCAATTTGATATTAATGAAGTGATTATGCTAAATCATAATGAATTTAAAATTAATGATACATGCATCGAAGCATTTTCATTACCAAATATATTAAATGGTTTAAATAAGTATATTCACTACAAAAACACTAATGATTTCCCACAATATGAGAGACCACAATCACACAATTACGAACTTAGTGATCAGCCATTAACTCAAGAGACTTATTTCAATATGATGCAAGATTTTTTACAACAAGATGATATTTTAATCGCTGAACAAGGTACATCATTCTTTGGTGCTTATGACTTAGCCTTGTACAAAGATAATACTTTTATCGGGCAACCATTATGGGGATCTATCGGCTATACACTACCAGCAACGCTAGGAACACAAATTGCAAATCCATATCGTCGAAACATTCTATTAATTGGTGATGGATCACTACAATTAACTGTTCAATCATTATCTACAATGATTCGTCAAAATTTAAACCCTGTGATATTTGTAATTAATAACGATGGTTATACAGTTGAGAGAATGATTCATGGTATGAAAGAACCTTACAATGACATTCGCATGTGGGATTACAAATCATTACCTTCTGTATTTGGTGGTGACAATGTTTTAGTTCATGATGTAAACACTTCAGAAGAACTCATGCTCACCTTCGAAAATATTAAATCTAATAGTGATCGCATGCACTTTGTAGAAGTGAAAATGGCTGTTGAAGATGCACCAGTTAAATTAAGTAATATAGCTAAAGCATTCGCATCACAAAACAAATCATCTTAATATCTTTTTAAAATTCTATAATATAAGCAATTCAAACACCCGTATAATTCTCTAGTTATACGGGTGTTAAATATATCTTTATAGAAGTTGAAACTTAAAAAATGACGTTTCCCGTGAAACAACATTCATTTAACGTTATATTTTATATCGATTAAAAGTAACATGTATGAATAATCACAAACATTTATGATTCTAATAAATCATTCTTAAGACACCTTTTTTAATGAACTTAATCATATCTTTAGCCATTGCTATAGTTTTAGAATTTGTTTTAACTTCCAAGTTAAAAATTCCAAATATACAAATAAGCCTGCACATTCTTTAATGTGAGGCTTACTTGAATTCTCTATAAACTCCGAGTGTCTAAATATTGTTTATCAATAACTGAACGTGTGATATCTCGTAAGTGTGCAGGGCTCATCGAAGAACTATCCATTTGATTGCGACCATGATGAGTGGCATCTTTGTCATTATAGTCATCTAGCATCATCACTTTAAAGTTCGACTTAAGGAACTGGTTTTGGTGTTGAGTTAATTCGTAATAATTCACCATACTTCTCCACTTCACATCTTGAACTTGAAACTGTTTATCTTTCTTACTAATTTTAAAATCTATCCGTCCTAATAAATCATTACTTTCATTCCCTGTTGACTGACCGTTCAAGAAATTCCCTAATGAATATGCTACGAGTGTACGATTCCCTTCTCTACCGTCAACCCATTTTACTGGTTGAATCACATGAGGATGTGTACCTAAAACTACATCAACACCTGCATCAGCGAAAATTTGTGCATATTTTTTTTGAGTGGCGTTAGGCTGATGCTTACCTTCATTACCCCAATGTGCTGAAACAAGTACTACATCACTTTGTTGTTTGGCTTTCTTAACATCTTGCTTAATTTTATTTTCATCAAACGTATCTACCGTATAATCATGAGTTGGTTGATGATCGTTTGTACCAAATGTGTAACTTAATAAAGCAACTTTCACACCTTTAATTGTTTTAATAGGAATTTGACGGTGTGCTTGTTCTGATTCATATACACCCGTGAACAAAACTTGATCTTTAAATTTGTTCCAAGTATGAATATGATTTCTTACACCTTGCTCTCCTTGATCTAAGGCATGATTGTTTGCACCGTTTACAAAATTAAAGCCAGTATCTACTAAATCCTGAGCAATACTACTCGGTGTATTAAAGTTTTTAAATCCTGAATAAGGCCTATCATCCCCACCTAATGGTGATTCTTGATTAACAAAAGAAATATCTGCGTTTTGAATGTCTTTTTTTACTGGTTGATACATAGGTTTAAAATCAAAACTATTCCCCGTAATTTGTGCATCTTTATATACAACTGGGTGAATTAAATTATCACCTACAGCAACCACACGTATTGTTTTATTTGTATTTTGTTTATCGCTAAAAGATTGATTAATCGAACACCCACTAACAACTATGAAAAACGTAACTAATATCATCATATATACAAAATATTTAGATACTGTTTTCATTTTCTAATACTTTCTCTCCTTCTATAAACCTTTGTATTTATTTTCATCATATCGCTATACACTTTAATAAACAATATACGATATGTGAACATGTCGATTTTAATAAATAACTATAGTTGACTTACCTTTCATCTGGATTAACAGTAACACCGCACAAAATCAATAAGTGAAAATACTAAGACGAGTAACAATCATTTTCATATTCGTTTAATAAGATGTCCGCCTAAATATCCAAATTCAACCCTTTGTATCATTACTGGACAAACCACTTAATCGCACGTTTAATAGCTCTATCCCAATAAGCATAATCATGATCTCCTGGACCATCTTCAAACTTATAAGAAACCCCTTTTTTATTTAATGTCTCAATAAATTGAAGGTTATCATGATATAAAAAGTCTTCTTTACCACACATGATAAACAATTCAGGAATATCTACATTAGCATCGATGGCTTGATCAAGTAAGTAGTACGTATCGAGTTCTGTACCTTTAATTTGAGTATTGTTGCCTGTGATAGATTGAGGGGAAAAATCAGTCCAATCCAAGTCAATGAAACGTTGTGCTTCGAAAACTGCTGAAAGTGGTGCAGCTTTAGCAAATTTATCACTTTGAGTTAGCGCAAATTTAATCGTTCCATAACCGCCCATTGAATGTCCTGCAATAAAATTATCTTCTCTTTTTCTAGATAGTGGTAAAATTTGATGTACATATTCGTAAATTTCTAATATGTAATCATAGTAACTATGTCCATATACCATATTTGCATAGCCACTATGATCGACGTTAGGCATTATAATCGCAAGTTGATGTTCATTTGCATAACGCTCGATACTTGTATATCTTATGTAAGTTGTTTCATCGCTAGACAATCCATGCAATAACAACATTGATTGCAATTGTTTCGCTGTTGTTGAACTATCAAAGAATGTTACATCCTCCGGTAAAATAATCGTTAAATTTTGATGCATTCCTATCGTTGGTGAATTGTAATTCATTGTTATTAAAGCCATATATGTCACTCCTCTACTGTATTATCTATTATTTTACTTATTCTTTTCATTAATTTATAGAAAAAACGCAACTTTGACTATAGATTATATAAATTTCTATACTTTCCAATGCGGAACTAAAATTTTATTCTCTATATTAAACAAGTTGATTCAGTATCGATTGTCTAACCTTTAAATATGATGTATTTCTAAAACAATAAATCATGAAATAAAAAAACGATAGTGAATGATTTCATAAAAATCTATCCGACCATCGCTTATTTTCAATTATGTATGAGTGATACGCACTCATTATAAGTCTTTACTAACCAACCAATTTTTACTGTTTTTAAAGAGTATTTTCTCTTCTTTAAGTTCATTTATGATATGACTCGTCGTTTCTCTAGATATTCCTGCCATATCACTCAATAACTGTATTGTCATAAAATGCTTAATTTCATAAAACTCGTCATGATCATAACCTACTGTTTGACATAGGTAACGTAAAATCTTAGTCACGCGTTCTTTAGCTAATTTACTCGTTAAAGCCATATTGTATTCAATATGTTGACACTGTGTTTCGCTTAATAAGGAGAATAATTTCACAAAAATCTCTTCGTGATTTTTGCATAAATATTCTATTAAATCTCTTGGTATTCCAATCATTTCGCAATCTGTTAGGGCTGTACACATTTCATTAGGAACTTTATCTTGAAATAAGTTATTTAAAGGAAAGAGCACTTTTTCTCTATTCAGATATCGATATACATCACCATTCAAATTAAAATTTTCTCTCATAATATTACCTTTTTAGAGTAGATAAATATGCGTGGTTTCATCAGACGAATAGTAGACAATTTGTCCTTTGTTGTAATGTCTCACAAAACATTGACTTTTAAATGGCAGTAATACGCCTACAGGAATATTGATATAAGATGCTAATTGTTTAAAACTTTCATCAAGTTCATTTTCTCTACAAAACATTTGATTTCCAGTCATAAAAATAACTCCTTACTGCCTTAGACTATGGTCAAAGAGGATGCTAAAATATCTCCGATTTAAAATTTATTACAATTCTGTATATACCCATGAACCACTGTTCTTATTATACCAATAGTTTATATATCAAATATTTTATATACTTTTCTTTCTTTGATTTTTTATCGATTAAACTCCCTTTTTAACTCATGATTAATCAATATCTATAACATTTAGAAATATGAATTACATCATCGTAATAACCCTATCAATGCTAAAATAACGATAAGACCGAAGAAAATATAGTCAAATTGTGTAAGTCGCTTTTGATTATTTTTTTGAACAACAACATAGACGATAATCCCCGGGATATAGAGCAACATGGTAAGTAACAAATAATCTATACCTGACGCGTAAACCAGCCAAATTGCATAAATAGATGCTAGAATTCCTATAATCCATTGTTTAGGCGTTGCAGTTAACTTGTATTCTATTGTATATTTCACCTGATAAAACGCACTGAACATGTATGGATAAAGTATAGCACTTGCCGCGAGAGAAAATGCAAAATGATAAGCACTTTTGGTAAACAGCATACTAATAAGGAATATTTGAACTAATACATTAGTAATGAATAAGGCGTTCATAGGTGCCCCATTTTTATTTTCTTTTGCAAACCACTTAGGAAACAAACCATCTTTAGCTACAATAAAAGGCAACTCTCCGGCGAGTAATGTCCAACCTAGCCATGCACCTAATACTGAAATAATAAGACCAATATTGACAAATGTTGCTCCCCAATCACCAACTATATAAGCTAAAATTTGTGCCATTGATGGTGCCTCAAGTTTAGAAATATGATTTTGAATCACAATACCTTGTGCTAATACAGTCAGCAAGAAGTAAATGAGCAATACTGAAATAAGTCCGATAACAGTGGCAGTTCCAACATCTTTTTTATTTTTAGCTCTTCCGGAGAATACAACAGCACCTTCAATACCAATAAATACCCAAACTGTCACTAACATCGTACTTTTAACTTGTGACATCGTATTAGCGAAATGAAATGATAATGATCCATATCCATCCATTCCAAAGAAACCTATCCTGAATGTATTAAAATTAAAGGCTACAATCATACATATAATCACTAATAAGATAGGAATTAATTTTGTAATAGTGACAATACTATTGATTAAAGCAGCCGTCTCAACTCCTTTTAATATTAAAAAGTGCACACTCCACAATAATATTGATGCCACTATGATACTAGGAAATGTGTTGCCCCCTTTAAATATTGGAAAGAAGTTCCCTATAGAAGACATTAATAACGTTGCATATGCGACATTACCTAAAAAAGCTGAGAACCAATATCCCCAAGCACTTGCAAATCCTATAAAATCACCAAAACCTGCTTGAGCATAACTATAAATACCACCATCTAAATCAGATCGTTCATTAGTTAGGTTTTGAAAGACAAGTGCTAATGAAATCATTCCTATAGCAGTAATCAACCATCCAATTATAATTGCTAATCCTCCAGCGTGGCCTCCCATATCAGATTGAATATTGAAAGCACCGCCACCAATCATCGAACCTATAACAAGACCGATTAATGATGTTCGACTTAATCTTTTATCTCCTGTGTCATTCATATTCATTTCTCCTTTAGAAGGAGGGATTGAAAACGTATATGCCTTTTAAAATACACATGCATATATAGATGTATAGCGGAAAGATATAGATGAGTAACGACACATCTTTGATAGTCATTGTCAGAAGTTCTATATCAGCCTCTAAACATGATTTTGAAAAAAGTTATTTTTATTATGTGACAATATTTGCAAAATTAAATATTCGTTTATTTAATGAAGCATACACGTGATCTTATCCCTAATTATTTTTCTTGTAGTAAATCTAGCCTAAAGTTGCTGCCATCACGGCTTTAATCGTATGCATTCGATTTTCAGCTTGATCAAACACTCTAGAATGCTCACTTCTAAAGATTTCGTCTGTCACTTCCATTTCAGTTAAGCCATATTTTTCAAAAATATTCTGCCCATATTCTGTTTGTGTATCATGAAAAGCTGGTAAACAATGTAAAAATATCGTATCTACTTTACCGGTTAAATTAAGCATTTTTCTATTAACTTGATAGTCTTTCAATAAATGAATACGTGTTTCGAATTCACTTTCTTCACCCATTGATACCCAAACATCAGTATAAATAACATCTGCATCTTTGACAGCAGTATGAATGTTATCAGTCATCTTAACTGAACCTCCATAATTAGACGCTTGATCTTTAGCAATATTAAAATATACATCTCTCGGTGTTAATGATGAGGGTGTACAAATACGTACATTTACGCCAAGCATCGCACCCGCCACCATAAGCGAATGTGCAACATTATTACGTCCGTTTCCTACATAAGTTAGGTTGATGCCTTTTAAATATCCAAAATTTTCTTTAATTGTCATATAATCAGCTAACATTTGTGTAGGATGCCAATCATCAGTTAACCCATTCCATACTGGTACTCCAGAGAATTCGGCCAATTGTTCAACAGTTTTTTGTGAAAAACCTCTAAATTCAATTCCATCAAACATTCTGCCTAAAACTTTAGCAGTATCCTCAACAGATTCTTTTTTTCCTAATTGAATATCATTTTTCCCTAAAAATTCAGGGTGTGCACCTAGATCAATAGATGCGACTGTAAATGCGGCACGCGTCCGAGTAGATGTCTTTTCGAAGAGTAAAGCAATGTTCTTACCCTCTAAATATCGATGTGGTGTGCCTTGTTGTTTATATTTTTTTAATGTCATAGCAAAATCGATTAGACCTTCAAATTCTTCACCTGTAAGATCATACTCTTTTAGCAATGACTTACCTTTTAAATCAAAGGGTTTCTTGATGTTTTTCATGGGATGCGCCCCTTTCATTTTATAAGTCGCTATCAAATTTAATAGCATAAGTGAATGTATTTCGTGATGTTCAAGCTATATCTATTCAACACCCTATCTTATATCTATAGATCTTCTCTTATTAATGGTTGACTCATACATCGAGGGCCTCCTCGACCACGTACAAGTTCACTTCCAGGAATTTCAATAACTTTGATACCATGCTCACGTAACAATTGATTAGAAACATAATTACGATCATAAGTTACAACCACACCGGGACGGATGCATAAAGTATTCGAACCATCATTCCATTGTTCACGAGCACCATCGATGATATCACCATTTCCAGTTGGTATTAATGTAATTTCATCAACATCGAGCACTTTTTCTAATGTTTGTTTAAGATGACTGGAACGTTGGATTTTGATATCTTCAGCTTTATCATCGTATTCGATAATAAATATATTCATGTTTCCTTCTGATTTAAGAATTGCTGAATGTGTAGTGAATTTGTCGTAATCAATCATTGTACAAACAGTATCTAAGTGCATAAATGTTCGACTAGTTGGAATCTCAATCGCCACCACCTTTTTAAAAGTAGATAACGGATTTTTAAAAATACGTCGTGCTAAACGTTCAATTGCTTGTGCAGAAGTACGTTCAGATATCCCTATTGCAAGTACATCTTTAGATAACACCAGTTCGTCTCCACCTTCAATGTTGAACGGACAGTCACGATCCACCCATAAAGGAATATTCTCATCTTTAAATCTAGGATGATGTTTTAAAATATATGAAATGAAAATCGATTCTCTGCGTCTCGCTCTCCAAAACATACGATTTACTGTCATACCTCTACCAATTGAAGCTTGAGGATCACGTGTGAAATATAGATTAGTCATTGGGTCAAGATAAAACGGATATTTATCATCCATGTACTCTACAAGATGTGTCGATTCAAGTTGTATTTCTTCTTTGCGTACGCCAGCCATAATCTTATTAATTAATGCTTGATTTGACAAAGTTGAAAAGAGTTTTTTTATTTCTTTTTCATGACCTAGGATAGTTTTTCTAGATTCTGCTAAAACGTCATCTATAAATTGCTCTCTGACATTTGAATCTTCTATACTTTGTGCTGCTAATTTTTCTAAATAAAGCACTTCTATTCCTTCATCTTGAAGAACTTGAGCAAAATGATCATGCTCTTGTTGAGCTACCTTTAAAAATGGAATATCATCAAACAATAATCCATCTAAGTAATCAGGCACTAAGTTTTCTAATTCTTTCCCTGGTCTTTTAAGTAATACCGTCTTTAGTTTGCCGATTTCACTGTTAACTTGAATAGGTCCATTTGTCATACTCATTTCCTCCTTTTCTTCGCTACATTATAAGTATAAAACTGATCAATAACTTAGTTCGTGATGATTATCACATGCTAAATGTAAAAAGTTTCGCAACATTTGGTTATTCAATACATAATTGTGTTTGAATATACATTACTATTGCATACTTTCGTTGAAAAAATGAATATTTGAGTAATATGAACCTTTACATCTTTATGAATAAAAGTTTTTTATTCATAATTTTGAATACTTAGTCAAATAACAACACTCATATTTATTGAAATAAAAAAACACCTGATAAACGATGTATACGCTTACCAGGATATATTTATAATGGACAAATTTATAAATTTTTATGAATAATTATGATTAAATATTTTGTAATAGACATATTCAGCTATAGACTGGGAATGTGTAAGAATCATAATTGTATCATTACCACTTATCGTTCCTATAATCTCTTTCAGTTGTAACTGATCAATATAATAATTTATGCTTTGTGCAAATCCTGGTGTCGTCTTTATTAGTATATACGATTCTTTAATCATAGTGTTAATAATTTCTGTTTCTATATAATCATTTAGTCTTACTCTTGAGTCTAATTGAGATTGTTGCGTAAGTAATTTGTATTCATATTGATTTGCCTTCACAGGCAGGCGATAAATATGAAGTTCTCTTAAATCTCTCGCAATAGTAGTCATGCTATAACGTACACCAAAGTGATCATCAATGTAATCAATAATATCTGCTTTTTTATAAATGTGATTTTGCTTAACAATCATAGTTACTAAATCTTGTCGTTTACTCTTTTTCATTGAATGATCAACCTCCTATAGATAACTGATTTATTTTAATTTATAAATTAAAATCTCTTTTTATTTAATTATACTTTATCATTTTATTGTTGAAAATTATAAGAATTTTTATGTCGTTTGTGACAAAGTACGTAAACATACATTCAAATTTAAAATTAATCTATTTATTTAATTATCATTTTATCTATATTTCCTTTTTATTGTTAGTAGGTTTTATATCATTATTACTATGCGGTCACACTTACGCTAGACAAACCGTAGCCTTACCTCAAGGTGCAATAAGGAGCTTTGTATTTTTTTGAAAAATCTTGATGACTTTAGTTCACTCTTATGATGAAATAAAAAAACCTGAGACAGTTAAGTTTGTCTCAGGCTGAGTGGAAATTAAGTCAACACTCATTTCGATTAAGGCTTTAATAATTGTAAATATTTAACATTACTTCTTCTTTGTTAAGGCTTTTAAAAATTCATTTTTTAGATACTTGTTAACATATTTTTATTTTAAAACGGTTCGCTTACACACCAACACTGTCCCATGCTTGACCTACTTGTTGAGCAATACCGTCGCCATATAAATCAAGTGCTGCTTGTTGTAATGATGCTTTAGCATCTTGGAAATCAGAATTTGAAGTTAAATAAACAGTTAATGCTCTATAATAAATTTGTTCAGAACGTTGTTTACCAATACTACGAATTGTATTGTAAGCTGCTTTGTTCGGAATACCTGAATTCGTATGTACGCCTCCGTTGTCAGAATTTGTATAAACAAAATCATTCATATGAGATGGTTGTCCAAAACGCTCTGGATTAGACATACTTCTTAAGGCATCTCCGCCTACACCAGGTGTGTATACATCTTCACCCATTAAGAAATCTTCATCATCAACGAAGTAACCAAATACATCTGAAAAACTTTCATTTAATGCACCTGATTGAGAACGGTAAACAAGATTAGCAGTTTGCTGTGTTACACCATGTGTAATTTCATGTGCAACAACATCATTTGCACCAGACAGCGCTGTAAATGTACGTCCATCTCCGTCACCGTAAATCATTTTATCACCAATCCAAGCCGCATTGTTTCTGTTATCTTGACCTTGGAAATTATTTACATGTGCGAGTGAAATGATTGGGCTGCCTTGATTATCATATGATTCTCGGCCGAAAGTATTTTTATAATAGTCATACGTTTCTTTAGCGTAATAATTTGCATCTACACCTGCACGTTGTTCATCATCATCAAAATTTCTATCTTTATCTTGCATTAAGTAAGCTTGACCAGTATTCGCATCGTAATTGTAAGCTGAAAGTGTACCTTGTTGAGTTAAATCTTGTAGTGCATAGCCACCACTGACACTATTAATATTAATTTGTTTCGTGTCACCTAGTACACCTTTACCTGTACCTGTAGTAGCTGCTTCTTTGATCATATTTAATTTATCAACCACTTGACCAGTTTCAGCGTCAATTTTCACATTCCAATGAGAGATTTTTGGTGAAGTTGTAATAATTTCTATGTTATATACATATTTATTTTTTTCTCCATCAATCTCAACTTTATTGGTTTTGATGACATCACTTTTTAAGTTTTTAGCTTTTTGACGGTCAATTTTTATTGCTTCGAAAGCTTTATCTGTGGCACTTTCTTTACTTATCGATACCTTATTCGTAGGTTGAACTTTCTTAGCATCAGTATCACCATTGACAAGAACTACCTTACCCTCTTTATTCGTATGAACTTTTACTTCTTTGTCTGGTGCATACGTGTTGCCCACTTTCGGTTGCAATGTGTAATGCGTAAATCCTTTGTTATCTTTTTCAGTATCAGTGACCTTATAATCTTTGTAATGCTTTTTTATATTTTCAGATTTTGGTAACTCTTTCAATGCGTCAGTTGCTTGAGATTCTTGGGTTACTTTCGCATCGATGTTTTGAGTTGCTGATACTTTATCCTTAGCGTCAACCTCCGTATTGACTAAAGGACTTGCCACAGTTAATGCAGCAATACTTGTAAGTGCGAATTTAGAAAAATTCTTCATTTTATTACCTCCTATAAATTAATGAAAAACAACTTACTATATAATAATAATTAAAATTTTCAGAAAAGTAAATGAAAATATCATTTGATTCACATATTTATCACTTATATTTTTTAAATATAAATAAATCGTTTATTTTTATATTAGCATATGTTATTATTTTATCTTTGTTCTGTTGAAATCGTTTATTTTTATTATACAAAATTATATTTATTAAAATTATAATCACAAAGAAGTTTTGTGTGGCATTACTTTGTTGCTAACAACTCTAATTTTTCGAACAGCTTAAAATAATAGTCCAAAGTGTATTTGTATAGAAATACATTTTGGACTATGTTTATATAGATTATTATTGTTGTTCAACTGCTCAAATGACAAATTTGCCTAAAGTCAAAATTATTTTACTTCTTTTTTATGTGAGCCAACACAATATTTACCGTATGACTCAGAACATTTGTGAAGCACTGCTATTTGAATAAAAAAGTATTACTTTTCATTTAAATATGAAGTGATAAACTCTATATAATATTCAACAAATTCTAAATAATTTACTTTTTCAACGCATTCATTAATTTGATGAGGTCCATTTCCTGGGCCAAACATTAAAAATGGAAAATTTTCATCTTTTCCTTTTAATAAGTTTGAAGCATCAGTAACTGCTACAGTATGAGTAATGATTAAATCTCTTTCGTTAGAAAAATGGCTTTTTGCAATATCAAATCCTAGCTCTACCAAGCGATTTTGACCTGTTGTTACTACAGGTTCTAAATCAAGATAAAGTTCTTGAGTCAAACTAGCACCATTGTGATTTGCTTGCTCTACATATTTATTAAATAACGCTTTTACTTTGTTATTATTATATTCTGGTATTGTGCGTACATTAAATTCAGCTGTAGCAAAATCTGGTACTGAATTTACTTGTGTACCACCTTGAACGATACTATTTGTCATAACAAGCCCCTGTATAAGCTCTTGTGCTTTTTCTTTTGTTATATGGTTAGGTAATTGATTCTCTAATTTATTAATCATATTTGAAAAATCTAAGGACTCACCTTTTACTGTTTGCATTATTTTTTCATATTCTTGATTTATATTTTGAATAAACTCTAATAATGGTTTAATAGCATTTTGTCCTAAAAATGGTATTGAACTATGTGAAGCACGTCCTTTAGATTTTATTCTAAAGTCCATTGAACCTTTATGTGCATACACCAAACTAGGAAATGATGGTTCTGCTATGAGTAAGGCATCTAAATCATCAGCATATCCTTTTTCAAACAACTGTTGCGAACCTGATTGTTCCATTTCTTCACCCACTGTTGCCATGAATTTAATAGTTCCCTGTGTTAACTTACCACTTTCTTTAATTTCAATAAGAGCAATGGCTAAAGCTGCTAATCCAGACTTCATATCCGCAGCTCCCCTACCGTATAAATAGCCTTGGTCCTCTGTTAGTGTAAAAGGATCATACGTCCAATCATCATGATTTCCTTCAGATACAACATCCATATGTCCAGATATCCCAATAACTGGATGACTGGAACCAACCGTTGCTATTAAATTCGCTCGCCCGTCTGCAACAATATCTATATATGAACGAATTCCATACTGACTAAATAGTCTTTCAAAATACTGTGCAACCTCTAATTCATTACTATTTACAGTTTTTATTGAGACTATATCGGATAAAATTTCAACTCTTTCTTCATTAGATAATACGCTCATCATGATACCGCCTTTCATAAATTGTAAAACTTTAACTTTATCAATGTAATTACAACTTCAATCCTACAATGTATCTCGTGTATTTATATTAATACCATTACAATACTTATATACAATTCATTATTAAAGTCATCTCTTATATTTAATTATTATAACAAGCATAATGGTTCAGTCATGACATCATGCTTAGACGTTAAACGATAATTCTAGCTTGTAATATATTACTAGAAAATTAAATCTGGAATTTTTAATGTACTTTATAGAATAATTCTACTTACAATAAAAAAAAGGATTATAATAAAATATAGTTGATAAAAAGGATGGAGGATATACGCTTTGAAAAAATTTTCAGCTACAATAGTAGTAATCATTCTTATATGCGCATTGGGCTTTTCATTATATGCAGCTATTAACCACCATACGAATTCTAATAAGAATGATAAAAAAATAGAACACAATCGCAAAAATAAACAAAATGATACTTCAAATCAGAATCGTGATACTAATCAACACCAAGACCAAACTCAACCAACAAATAATGACTATAACAACGATAATCAATCAGATACTGAACAACCAGCACAACAACCTAACTATCATCAATACCCAAATAATAATCAACAGTCTGGTTCAAATAAAAATAACTCTTCAGAAAATAACAAACAGAAACCGAATCAGAACAAAACTAATCAATCAGATTATCAACCATCACAATCAACACCACAACAGTCGTCACAACCTAATAATAATCAATCTGATTCACAACAAAATGGCAACTCAAATAATAATTCCAACAATCAAAATCATGGAACAAATGATAATCAGAATAAAAATCGTTAATCATATGACAAAGCTTATGCATGTATCAAATTACATTGTGTAAGCTTTTTATTTTTTTATTCGAATATGTTTGAAATTGCTATAAAATCAATATAACTAATATGTGAAAAATGTTATATTTGTTCAATACTTTTATAAATTCTATTTATATAATTTATAAATTAAGTTAAAATTAAAGTAACTAATCTTATATTGAGGTGTATCATGAGAAAACTGATATCTACCATTATCGTTTCAACATTATTAATTGGAGGATGTTCCACGGTGCATAAAGAAGCAAAACATACATCACAATCAATTCCTGAAGAAGTTCCCGCAAGTCAATACAAAGGTCAAGGTTTCCACAACCAGTAGCTGAAAAAAGTGCTATCGCACATGCGAAAAAACATCGTGAAGAATACGAAAAACTTGGCGAACAATTTTTTAAAGATAATTTTAGCCTTAATGTTAAAGCCACAAATGTTGTAGGAAGTGGTGATGGCGTCGAAGTCTACGTTCATTGCGATGATCATGACATTGTGTTTAATGCAAGCATCCTTTTTGATAAGGAAGCAATACATGAAGAAGGCTCCATGCGAAGCAATGATAATGGAGATACCATGAGTAATATGGTTGGAACTGTGTTAAGTGGTTTTGAATATAAAGCACAAAAAGAAAAATATGATAACTTAACAAAGTTCTTTAAAAACAATGAAGAAAAATATCAATATACCGGTTTTACTAAAGAAGCAATACATAAGACACAGAATGTTGGATATCAAAATGAGTATTATTATTTAGCAGGTAACGTTACTAATATTAATAATTATAGAAAATATTATGAACCTTTAATAAAAAAAGATTCTAAGAGTTTCAAAGAAGGTATGAAAAAAGCAAATGAAGCAACAAATTTCAAAGCCAAAATTGAAGTCGTTTCAACATTATTCAGTACTAAATCTGATTTCACTAAAAATAACTCTAAGAAAGATTTATTATTCTTAAGTGATGATTTATATCATTACAAAGAAAAACCTGAAAACACAAACATAACTTTACAATTAAGTGAGCCAAAAATTAATTCTACACGCGCATTTTATGATGCTAATAACCCATTAGAATATGGAGTGCATAAACATGAGTAAAATCAATGATAGAGATATTGCTGAATTAAATAGCTTTTGGGCTTGATTTAAATAATGTATTTCATATTAATTAAGATGTAATATTAGTAAAGAAAGGTGTATCATGATAAAAATAATCGCCACAATTATCGTTTCAACACTAATATTAGGAAGTTGTTCGACAATGAATGAAGAAGAAAATTATGCATCACAATCAATTCCCGCAAGTCAATACAAAGGTCAAGGTTTCCAACCAGTAGCTGAAAAAAGTGCTATCGCACACGCGAAAAAACATCGTGAAGAATACGAAAAACTTGGCGAACAATTTTTTAAAGATAATTTTAGCCTTAATGTTAAAGCCACAAATGTTGTAGGAAGTGGTGATGGCGTCGAAGTCTACGTTCATTGCGATGATCATGACATTGTGTTTAATGCAAGCATCCTTTTTGATAAGGAAGCAATACATGAAGAAGGCTCCATGCGAAGCAATGATAATGGAGATACTATGAGTGATATGGTAGGAACTGTGTTAAGCGGTTTTGAGTATAGAGCAAATAAGGAAAAAATGGATAACTTAGAAAAATACCTCAAAGATAAAGAAGATAAATATCACTATACTGGATTCACCGATGAAGCAATAACTAAAACTCAAAATATAGGTTATCAAAATAATTACTTTTACATTACTACTAGTTCCACGAAATTACGAGATTATAGAAAACATTTTGAACCTTTAATTAAAGAAAGTAACGATGATTTTAGAAAGCATATGAAACAATTAAAGTCTAAAAAAGATACGTATCTTAATACAGAAATAACAACTACACTTTTCAGTACTCTTGATGAATATGACGAAAAAATCATTAGAAAAAATAGTATATCCATGGCTAAAGAAATAAGAAAAGAGCCATCTATTCCACATAATTTCACATTCCACTTATTATTTAGCAATAACAAATTAAAAATCAACGATCCAAACATAAATAACAATCAAATTAATGAGTATGGGGTGTTCCACCATGACGGATTTAAAAATTAATGATATGGATATAGCTGAAATAAATGGCTTTTGGGTATATCAAAATACTAAAAATAAAAAATTTACAGTTAATGGTAAAAATTGATTCTTACGATGATGAATCCACATCAAATTCTATAGTAGCAGTTGGTGCTAACTAAGATGTATATTAATAAAAATTAAAATCATTATGTTTGTTTAAATGATAAAGCAATGAACAAATCAAAGTATCAATCTTTGTTCACCTAAAGATTATCTAATAATTGCAATTGCTAGATTTCATATCATTTCTAGATTTGAGAGTAACTATTTTTCTGAGCGTATACCTGTTGTAATAAATATTGACCATTTTCTAATAAGTTAAAGCACCTTAAATAGCTTAAGTTATTTTTACAGGATGGAAGATTGTTATATTTTATACTTAAAAAAGTTAATTCTAGAAATGTTAAATTCTCTAGAATTAACTTTACTCAATTTTTTTATATCTCATTGATATTTATCTTAGTGGAATCTCATACCACCGTCAACGATGATTGTTTGGCCAGTAATATAATCTGAATCGCTACCTGCTAAGAAGCTTACTACATTAGCTACATCTTCAGGTTTAGATAAGCGTTTTAAGGCAATTTGATCTGTAAATTGTTTCCAACCCCATTCCATTGGTTGGTTGTTTTCTTCAGCAAGTTTTTCAGCGATACCTTTCATCATTGGTGTTTCAACAATACCAGGTGCAAATGCATTGACTGTAATATTTTTCTCAGCTAAATCACGTGCTGCTACTTGAGTCAATCCTCTAACAGCAAACTTAGTACTGCTGTATAGAGATAAGCCTGCATTACCTTCAACACCTGCTTGAGATGTGGCATTGATAATTTTACCGCCATGTCCTAATTTATCAAATTGTTCAATTGCAGCTTGGATACCCCAGAATACACCACCTACGTTAACACCTACAACTTGATTAAATTGTTCAGGTGTTACTGATTCAATTGGTGTCATTGGTCCAAGACCAGCATTATTAACTAGGACATTTAAATCGCCAAAGTGTTCAACGACTTGATTTAACACACTAAATACTTGATCGCGATTTGAAACGTCTGCTTTAAAAGCAACTGCCTCTTGCCCTTCTTTTGATAATTTTTCAGCTGACTCTTTAGCTACCGCTTCATTAAAGTCTACAAGCGCGATGCTATATCCATCTTCAAATAGACGCTCAGCAATTTTCAAGCCAATACCTTGTGCTGCACCTGTGACAACGGCTACTTTTTTTGAGTTACTCAACAAAACCACTCCTCAATATTTCTTAAGATTATATATTTAAATTATCATAATTTACGCAATTTGATGTGAATATATTGTGAATAAATGCACAATTTTATTAACATTTAAATTTTCAATGTTTATCTATTGCAATAAATCAAATTATAAGAAGTCACAATATTTCGAATTCATAGCCCTCAATTTTATTTTGTTTTTAAAGAATTTGTTAAAATTTCTCAACTCCATTTACATATATCTATGTGTATGTTAGAAATAATTATGTAAGCGTATCACAAACAACAACAAGGGAGGATTATATTATGTCAGGTATCGTTGAATCATTACATAACGCTGTAAACGCTGGTTTACACGTAAAACAAGATTGGGTAGACATGGGATTCGGTATTGCAGATACAGTTGCAAAAATCGTTGACCAAGTTTTAAAATTTGTTTAATTCAAAATAGCATATGAAACCTCATTGTTTCTAAATACAATAAAACAAGGCTGGGATACATTCGTGTCCTTGCCTTGTTTTATTGTATTTGTAGATGCTAATTAAGTTGAACAAGTGACTATACTATTCATCTTAAAATACTAATTCTATAGCCTTTTTAGAATTTATCATTTTAGCCCTCTATTTCTCTAATAAAATCATTTATTCTAATACTTCATCATCTTCCCTCATATTGATTGTGCTCAATTTTAATAATAGAATTAAAGTAAATTATTAAAGCGTTTTCTCAAAGTTTATATAAAGAAGAGTGATTAATCGTGATTGATAGACAAATCAAACTCATCAAATTGTTATTAAATTATACAGATACGTATATAAGTGGCCATGATATTGCCAAACAGTTAAATGTATCTAATAGAACTATACGTAATGATATTAAAACTATACATACTACATTTCTAAATGAATTAATTTTAAGTGTACAATCTAAAGGTTATATGCTAAATACATGTCTTTATACACCTGATGAGATACAATCTGCTTTAGAGTCAGTTATTGTAAAAGAGAATAAATTGCTTATCACAATTGCTTATAGGTTATTTATGGAAAAGCATACATTCACTATCAAAGAGCTATCTTCAACTTACCATTTAACAAAATCAAAAGTGATTGATTATGTAACACGTATACAAACGTGGGCTATAAAATTTGATATTTATTTATCAATAAAAAAGAAGCAAGGTATCATGATCGATGCGAGTACAACGAGTATCAGTAATGCTGTACTTCATATCAATCAACTTACAGACGATGACTTTAAAGTTGAAAACCTTATTTTACAAGAGTTACCTCAAGCCCATACTAGAAAAATAAAACAAATTATCTCAAAGCATATAGATAATCATCAATTATCAACTTCTGAAAATAAAATACAACAATTACTTGTGCATCTAATTTTAATTATCAAACATTCTCAACCAGAGGAAGAAGATTGGAGCACTGATACAGAATCTTTAACTATTGCGAAAAAGTGTATAAAAGATATCAATGAAACCCTTGGATATCAACTTAACAATAAAACAAGTGAATGCTTTTCCTTTTTTATTAGCTACCATTTCAATAAGTTTGATTTAGGGATCCAACAACTATTTATTCAAAGTTATATCGATCGACTCATTGAATTAATGGAGCAACATATTGGTTTTCCCTTTTCACAAGATACAATTTTAAAAGATAATATGAACGTCCACTTTAGTCGTACATATTTGCGATTAATGAGTCATGTTTATCTAAATAATCCATTAACAAGTCAAATCAAACGACTATATCCCTTTGTCTTTAATACACTATATGATAGTATTCGACAATTATCACAAGATACCAATATCCAATTAAGCGAAGATGAGATTGCCTTTTTAACTATACATTTTCAGTCTTCTATCGAACGCCATAAGTCATCACATATTCATGTTGTAATTGCTTGTTATTATGGCTTAGGCATTTCAACGTTGCTTGCTGAGAAAATCAAACAACTTAATCATGCAATACAGATCGTAGATACATTAAAACTTGAAGATATTAACAACTATCATTTTGAAGGGATTGACTTATTAATTACTACTCACGACTTTGATACAAGTCAACTTTTACAAATACCTAAAGTCATACAAGTATCACCTTTATTTTCAGATGAAGATGCTAAAAAAATCGAATTCTTTGTAAAAGACATGCAAAACCCATTATCAAAAGATGATATATTATCAAAAATTCAGTTGAGTGTTGAGTCCAATTTCAAAATGAATCATTCAAATCACATTCTTCCAATTTTTGAGAAATCCAAAGAAATTTTAGATTATCATCATGCAACTCTAGATGGCTATATAGAAAGTGCCATAGATCGCGAAAAACAATCTTCAACATATATAGGTAAAGGGATAGCACTCCCACACGGCAACCCTGAAAAAGTACTGAAATCACACATGATTATATTTAAACCTTCTCAACCTATAACATGGAAACAACATGAAGTTAAACTTGTTTTCTTTTTAGCAATGAATAAAAAAGATTTAAATATTAACCGTAAAATTATACAAACAATTGCTCAATTAGAAGAAGATGACATCCATCAATTATGTCTTTTAGATGATTTACAACTAAAAAACACTTTGTATGCACGTTTTAAAGAATAATTGCCACTATTGACGGCAATTATTCTTTTTTATGCTTAAATGTATGCGTTTACAATTATTGTTAGGAAAAGGAGCGTGCATACTATGAAAATACTTGCAATTACATCATGTCCAAATGGAATTGCTCATACATATATGGCTCAAGAAAAATTAGAACAAGCAGCAAAAGATATGGGCGTTGATATTAAGGTTGAAACTCAAGGAGGCGTCGGAGCAGAAAATGTGCTCACTTCTAAAGAAATCAAAGAAGCTGATGGAATCATCATTGCTGCCGATAGACAGGTAGATTTATCAAGGTTTAATGGTAAACCTCTCATCAATGAAAGTGTACGTGAAGGTATTCATAGACCCAAGGAATTAATACAACGTGTGATTGACCAAGATGCACAAATTTACCATGATCAAAATATTTCTTCAAATATATCTAGAGACCAGGAAGAACCTCATAAAAGTAATATTCAAATGGTATATCAGCATTTAATGAATGGTGTTTCCTTCATGGTTCCATTTATCGTCGTTGGCGGTTTACTCATAGCTATTGCCTTAACTCTTGGAGGACACACCACTCCAAAAGGATTAGTTATCACCGAAGATTCATTTTGGAAATCTATTGAAAATATTGGTAGTTTATCGTTTAAATTCATGGTTCCCATCCTTGCTGGTTATATCGCGGTGAGTATTGCTGATAAGCCTGGTCTTGTTCCAGGTATGATTGGTGGTGCCATTGCTGCTGATGGTAGTTTATATGGAAGTGAAGCAGGAGCCGGTTTCCTTGGTGGTATCGTCGCAGGTTTCTTAGCGGGCTATATTGCAAAATGGATTAAACAGATTAAAGTTCCTAAAGCTATGGCTCCTATTATGCCTATTATTATTATACCTATTCTATCTTCTTTAATAGTTGGTCTCATTTTTATATTTGTAATAGGCACACCAATTTCAAATATATTTGGTGCATTAACATCATGGTTAAAAGGAATGCAAGGTGCTAACATCATTATTCTTGCTCTTATTATTGGCGCGATGATTGCTTTTGATATGGGAGGTCCAGTAAACAAAGTAGCATTCTTATTCGGTTCTGCATTAATTACTGAAGGCAACTACACTGTGATGGGAATGGTTGCTGTAGCAGTATGTACACCACCGATTGGTTTAGGTTTAGCTACATTTGTTCGTAAACACCAATTCAATAAAGCAGAACAAGAAATGGGTAAGGCATCATTTACGATGGGATTATTTGGTATTACTGAAGGGGCAATCCCTTTTGCTGCACAAGATCCTCTAAGAATCATTCCAGCCAATATGATTGGCGCGATGATTGCTTCAGTAATAGCGGCGGTTGGAGGTGTCGGTGATAAAGTTGCTCATGGAGGTCCTATTGTCGCTGTACTAGGTGGAATAAGTAATATTTTATGGTTCTTTATAGCTGTTGTCGTTGGAAGCTTAGTAACCATGTTCACAGTCTTGTTATTTAAGCGTCACACCCCTGCTATAGCAAAAAGCAATAATGGAAATGATACTTCTGTTGGAACTGAAAATGTATTTTCTGATGACCAATCTATTAATCACAGCAAACAACTCTCACATCATATGGTGTTCGATAAATCACTCATTGAAATTACCAAGGAACCAATGACAAGAGATCAAGCTATTGATAGATTACTTACTAAGTTATGCCATCGTCATTACATTACGAATATAGAAGAGGTAAGAACCGCAATCCTTAAACGAGAGGCTGAGTCAACAACTGCTATCGGAATGAACGTTGCAATACCACATGCTAAATCTCATGCAGTTAAACGTCCTATCGTCGCTGTATTAAATCATAAAGCAGGTGTAAAGTGGGAAAGTCTAGATGAATCAAA
Organism: Staphylococcus sp. HMSC063F05; assembly: GCF_001837075.1. Classification (NCBI taxonomy): domain Bacteria; kingdom Bacillati; phylum Bacillota; class Bacilli; order Caryophanales; family Staphylococcaceae; genus Staphylococcus; species Staphylococcus sp. HMSC063F05. Next base: position 26,614 of record NZ_KV831357.1, on the reverse strand, counting down.
TCCTCAGCTCATTTTTCTTATTGCAGTTCCCAATGATAATAACGATACACATTTAAAACTGCTACAACGGTTATCACGAACGCTCATGAAAGATAATACGCGTGATGAGTTAATTCATGCTCAAAGTCGTGATGAAATATTTAATATTTTAAAAGAGATATAAAGGAGCGTATGACAAATGGTACTTTTTCTTCAACCCGTATTTCAAGAACGTTTATGGGGTGGCACCAATCTCACTCAATTTGGCTACGATATTCCGAATAATTCTACCGGCGAATGCTGGGCAATTTCCGCACATAAAAACGGTCCTAACACAATTCTCAACGGAAAACATAAGGGGAAATCTTTAAAACAAGTTTGGGACGAAGATAAAGCACTTTTCGGAAATGACTCACGTAAAGATTTTCCACTTCTCACTAAAATTTTAGATGCACATGATTGTTTGTCAGTACAAGTACATCCTGATGATGAATATGCGCTTAAACATGAAGGCGAATACGGTAAAACTGAATGTTGGTATATTTTAGACGCTCAACCTGGTGCTGAAATAATCTATGGTGTTAATGCTACAAGTAAAAATGAACTTGAACATATGATTGATCATCATCAATTCGACTATTTATTTAAACATGTACCTGTTAAACCGGGTGATTTCTTTTATGTACCAGCCGGTACAGTTCATGCTATTGGTTCCGGAATCCTCATTTTGGAAACTCAACAATCTTCAGATACAACATATCGTATATACGATTATGACAGAAAAGATAAAAATGGTCATACGCGTGAATTACATTTAAACCAAAGTAAAGATGTTATTGATATCACTACAACTGAACCTAATACAACACCTAAGACTGAAATGATAAATGGCAATTGTCACACTCAATTTGTTGCCAATCATTTCTTTACGGTTGAAGAATGGTCTATCAAAGACATATTAGATTTTCAAAAACCACACACTTATTGCCTAGTGTCAATGATTAACGGCCACGGGCAAGTTTCAATCAATAACAAAGTATATAAAATCGATAAGGGCGATCATTTTATTTTAACTTCTGAAGATCAATATATTAAATTTGTTGGTAATATGGATTTAATAGTCAGTTTTAGTAAAGATGAGGCATATTAAATAAACGGGTTGCATCAATTTTTAATTTAAATCAATTGAATAAAACATCATGTTGCTTGAACTGACTTAATCATATATTTTTCTTTCATATAAGAGAAGCATCGATAATTACAACAGTGCCTGTTTCTATAGCAATAAAATCTGTCACTGTTAAATTTAGGATAAACAAAAACGGTTATCCACCTTTTGTTAAGGTGAATAACCGTTTTTTAATTTATCTTTCTAAGATAAGAACAATACAACATGTTTTCCTGTAAGTATCATTTTAAATCGTACTGTTCTAACATTAATTAAGTAAAATCGTTGATCCTTATTCAGTTACTTTACTTTCATCAGCTTTTTCAGCAATTTTACGGATAATAGGGTCAGTCACAGGTTTCAAGCAATAACCTACAACCATGAATCCGATTCCGAATAAACCTAAAATGATCACTTTCGTAATCAGTATCTCTGGAACTATACCTCCAACTGTTTCACGTAATGCGTCGATAGAATACGTGAATGGTAAATATGGAGATATCGCTTGGAAGAATTCTGGCGTTGTTTGAATTGGGAATGTACCTCCTCCACCAGCAATTTGTAACACAAGTAAGATAATAGCAACAGCCTTACCAGGGTTACCTAACAATGATACAGATGTGTAAATAATCGAATTAAATACGAGAGAACTAAACACGGCAATAGAGACAAATAATATCGGTGATTCTATCGATGCTTTAAGGATAACTAAATCACCGATAGATACTATTAATGCCTGTATGATACCTAATAAGAAAAAGAAACCAGATTTACCAAGATACACTTGTCTCTTCGTCATAATAGGTTGTAAGTGTTCATGTTTGTTATCTACAGATAATAAGCTGACCATTAATAATCCTCCAACCCAAATAGACAATGCAGTATAGAACGGCGTCATACCAGAACCATAGTCTTTTACTGGGAACACATCTGTCGTTTTTTTATTAATAGGGTTAGCAACAATATCTGCCTGTTTCTTCAAATCATTTTTCAATGTATCTATTAGCTTATCTACAGCATCATCTTTATCTAACTTTTTGAAGATTTTATTTGCTTTTTTCAAGTCTTTCTCAACATCTGGCAATTTATTTTCTGAGAAATCGGCAAGCGAAGCAAGTGCTTCTTTTGCTTGAGGCTGTTTCTCGTTTAATAAATCTACAGCATTATCATAACGACTAAATAAAGATGGTATTTTTTGGTTTACAGACTGTGTTACATTAGCTAATTCTCTCTCTAATCCAGGCAAGTCATTACGTACAAAGTCTGCAGCTTTCGCGACATCTTTTTTAGCTGTTGGGAAGTAAGCTTGTGCAGTTCGCATTGCATTTATATATGCGTTTTCGATTGCTGGCAATGCAGTTTGAATCGTATCAATTCTCTTTTTACCGCTATTTAAAATATCTTGACCAGCGTTAATCACTCGGTTAATAGTATTTAATTTAGATTGGATTGTCGATAATGTATTTTGACCTTTATTAAGTTGATCAGTAATCTCATTAGAAACAGCTAGTAAATTACGATTAAGTTCTTTTTTAATGTAATTTCGTAATGTATCTAACCTTTTATTTAAGTTAGGTAAGTCACGTAATACATTGACTGCTTCTAATTGTCCGGAGCTACCATTTGACAATGCATCTATTAATTGATTAGTACTTTTTAAATTATCATTAATGCTATTGTTTGCTTCTTTCACTTGCTTAATTTCATTAGATAGATCAACATGTTCACTTTTTTCCAACTCTGACAAGATATCTATAAATTGTTGATTATACTTAGATGCGTTTTCTAAGCGTGATTTTATATTTTTTAATGGTTCTTTAAACTCTGATGGTTTATCTGAAGCGATAACACCATATGCTATATTTTTTAATGACTTAATGTCTTGTTGGGTAGCTTGTGCTTGTTGATCTGTTTGATTAGATAATGATAATAAAGCTTCTGTTAAAGCTGTATTCATTGATTTTACATCACTGTTAGATAAAATGTTATCACCATAAACGGGTTGATTCTCACCTGATTGACTCACAGGTACTGTTTTAATACTTGAATGACTCTTCCCTTCCGAATGCGATGACTTTATAGCGCTTTGGGGTGTAGTTGATGTTTGATTTCTTAGATTTTGATTTGCTTGGTTGTTCACATCTTGAGCGCGGCCAGCTGCTTCTTGATAGTCTCCCACTCTCGCTTTAGCTTGAGTCAAATAACCTTTTGCATCATTTAACTGACCACTCGCTGCATCAATACCTTCACTTGCAATATCGACACCCCTATTGATTCTAGGAAATTGTGCTGGAACGTCATTAGCAGCAACATTTAAAATTCTTTCAATATTAGGCATGTAGCTATCAAGTGCAAGTATCAATTTAGCCCTTTCATTAAGCGCCGGAATAGACGAATTAACAGCATTAAGTTTTTCTTGAGCGTCTAATACATTCCCTTTATACTTTCCTAAACTTCTAAATTGATTAGCATAAGCATCCAAATCGTCTTGATGTTTATTTAGTTCAATAATCTTGTCTGCAAATTGATTAATTTTAGGCAATGAATTATTAGCTTGATATACAGCACTCTTAATTTTATTGATTGTAGGTACATTATCTTCAATTGATAGTCCGACTTTATTAGCTTCAGAAAGTAAAGCGGTTGCTACGGTTTTGTTAAATTGTTTATTTGCTTTATCAATCACAAACGACGATCCCGTATCGGTTAACTTAGCTGCTACGGCATTAATCTTCTGATTTACTTTAAAATCTATATCCGCCTTTTGAGGATGTTTTCTTAAAGTACCAGTGATTTCATGTGTAAATTTCTTCGGTATGTAAATACCTGCATAATATTTTCCCATCTTAATTTCATGGTCGGCTTTTTCTCTACTCACAAATTGCCAGTCAAAACTATCATTCTTTTTTAAAGTTTTGACCATTTTATTTCCTACATTAATATTCTTACCACGAACTTTTTCACCTTGGTCTTCATTCACTACGGCAACTTTGATATGTCCTGTATGACCATACGGATCCCACATAGCCCAGAGGTTAAACCATGCATAGAATGAAGGAAGAATTGCTAAACCAGCTAAGATGACCCATACACCTGGTGTTTTAGCAACTCTTTTTAAATCCGTGATAAAAAGTTTTAGTGCGTTTTTCATTTTCACACTCCTAATTATCATTATTCTTTTTTATTGTAATACATTTCCGTACAGATGATTACTTAAATGTGCATATTTTTTTGCTTACGTAAAGATGATACACATATTATATTAAAATTTGATTAAATGGATTTATTTTTCTAATGTTGATTAGTATAATATTTGTATTAAGGCGTAATTCATTTTTGTTGATACTTGTCAACTATATAAACCATAAGATAAATTATATCAAATTCTCATTTGTTATGACAATAACTAAAAATAATTTTTAAGGGAGCACACATAAGATGAAGAAAAATAAATTTTTAGTATATTTACTATCGACGGCGCTTATCACGCCAACCTTCGCTACACAAACAGCTTTTGCTGAAGATTCATCTAATAAAAATACAAATTCAGATAAAATGGAACAACATCAATCACAAAAAGAAACATCAAAACAATCTGAAAAAGATGAATTTAACAACGATGATTCTAAACACGATTCTGATGATAAAAAAAGCACTTCTGACAGCAAGGACAAAGACTCTAATAAACCATTATCAGCTGACTCAACACATCGTAACTATAAAATGAAAGATGATAATTTAGTTGATCAACTTTATGATAATTTTAAGTCTCAGTCAGTAGATTTTTCTAAATACTGGGAACCGAATAAATACGAAGACAGTTTTAGTTTAACGTCACTCATCCAAAATTTATTTGATTTTGATTCTGATATAACAGATTACGAACAGCCACAAAAGACAAGCCATTCTTCTAATGACGAAAAAGATCAAGTAGACCAAGCAGATCAGGCAAAACAACCATCACAACATCAAGAACCATCACAGTCGTCTGCTAAACAAGATCAAGAATCATCAAACGATGAAAAAGAAAAGACAACTAACCATCAAGCCGATTCTGACGTCAGTGATTTACTTGGAGAAATGGATAAAGAAGATCAAGAAGGCGAAGACGTAGATACAAACAAAAATCAATCTTCTTCTGAGCAACAACAAACTCAAGCGAATGATGATAGCTCAGAACATAACAAGAAATATTCTAGTATTACAGATTCAGCATTAGACTCTATATTAGATGAATATAGTCAGGACGCTAAGAAAACAGAAAAAGATTACAATAAGAGCAAGAATACAAGTCACACTAAAACATCTCAAAGTGATAATGCCGACAAAAATCCACAATTACCAACAGATGATGAATTAAAACATCAATCAAAACCTGCACAATCATTTGAGGATGACATTAAACGCTCAAATACACGTTCAACAAGTCTTTTCCAACAACTACCTGAATTAGACAATGGTGACTTATCTTCTGATTCATTTAATGTTGTTGACAGTCAAGACACACGTGATTTCATTCAATCAATTGCTAAAGATGCGCATCAGATTGGAAAAGACCAAGATATATATGCATCAGTTATGATTGCTCAAGCTATTTTAGAATCTGACTCTGGAAAAAGTTCACTTGCACAATCACCAAATCATAACTTGTTTGGAATCAAAGGTGACTACAAAGGACAATCTGTAACTTTTAATACTTTAGAAGCTGATAGCAGTAATCATATGTTCAGTATCCAAGCAGGTTTCCGTAAATACCCAAGTACTAAACAATCTCTTGAAGATTATGCAGATTTAATCAAACATGGTATCGATGGTAATCCGTCAATTTATAAACCAACTTGGAAGAGTGAAGCTCTATCATATAAAGATGCTACTTCACATCTGTCACGCTCATACGCCACAGATCCTAATTATTCTAAAAAATTAAATAGTATTATTAAACATTATCATTTAACATCTTTTGACAAAGAAAAAATGCCTAACATGAAGAAATACAACAAATCAATAGGTACGGATGTCTCTGGTAATGACTTCAAACCATTTACTGAAACTTCCGGTACATCACCTTACCCACATGGCCAATGTACTTGGTATGTGTACCACCGTATGAATCAATTTGATGCATCCATTTCTGGTGACTTAGGTGATGCTCATAATTGGAATAATCGTGCTGAAAGTGAAGGCTATACGGTAACGCACACACCTAAAAATCATACTGCAGTTGTGTTTGAAGCTGGACAATTAGGTGCTGATACACAGTATGGTCATGTTGCTTTCGTTGAAAAAGTTAATGACGACGGTTCAATTGTTATTTCTGAATCAAATGTTAAAGGATTAGGTGTCATTTCATTCAGAACTATTGATGCAGAAGATGCTCAAGATTTAGATTACATTAAAGGTAAATAGTAAAAATTTAAAATTATTTGAGGTACCATCCACAAAATAATAGCACATAGATGTATTCAAATTTATAATACATCTTTGTGCTTATTTATATTCAATAACTATATTAGAGTAACTTTACATTGAAAAGTCCATTTTTATAATTTACTCAAGTGATTTCTAAAAGTATATTATTCATTATATATATCAATCATTATTGCATGTCAAAAAAGAGTAGGACAGAATTGATTTTAAATTCTTAGTCCTACTCTTTTATACTGACTCTTGTTATAAACTTTGAGTAAGCGTTGCACCAACTCAATCACTAACTGTGAAATAGTTTAACTACACATAAGATTGATGATGCCTATTACTATATATAATTTTTAAATTAATTTTGGTGTTTTTTTCTACGCGCCATAAAGATGAGCGCTCCACCTAATGACATGAGTACAACAGCCACTGGTATCCAATGTTGTTTGATGACTTCACCTGTCGCTGGTAATGAGATATTACCATCGTCGTCAAATAAATCACTTAAAAGGCCACCTTTATTATCTAAAGATAATCCATTCTCCGGTGCCGAATGATCTAATTTATCAAGAATAGATCCTCTTGAGTGAAGTTTATCAAGTAAACTTGGTCTATCAAATATTGAATTAGAATCACCGACACCTTTGTTAATACGATCTAACAAGGATGGTCTATTCTTTATAGGATCTAAAATATATTCTAAATCTTTCTTAGCTTGTTTTGCTCGTTTTTCTATATCTAATAAATCATTTGCCTTGCCTTCAATCGCAGAGTGAATGAGATCCATGATATCTGATTTGTCCTTTTGTACACGCGCAATAACATCGGCGATAATTTTAGCTTTGTCTTTATTGATACGGGTTTGTAATATTGTTTCAATCGCTTGTCTTTTGTCTTTAGCATCATTAATCACACCATTCAATATATCATCAGCTGTAGCTGTTCCTTGACTATTGAAATGACGTTTTAATTGTTCTACGATTTGAGAATTCGACAAGTTTTGGCTTAACAATTTTTTAGCAATACGATCTGCTTCATCATTACCAAGTCGTGTCGTCAACAATTGTTTAATTAAACTTTCTTTATCTTTAGATTGATCTAACATTGATTTTAAAATATCATCACTAGAAGTTAATGCAAGACCATCAATTTGCTTGGCAATTTGATTAGCGATATCTTCATTACTTCGGCCATTTGTTTTAATACGTTTCATTATGTCTTCTACTTCATTTTTGCTGAAAACACTATTTAAGATATCTTCGGTTGCTTGTTTTTTATTACTAGCACCATTGAGTTGATCTATAATAATATTTCTTTGTCGGTCAATACTTTGCTTAGTTTTATCAATTTCTTGTTTAAGCGCTTGTTTCTTATCATCAGATAAAGTGTTATTATCCTCTACTTTTGTATCTAGTGATCTTAAATTCATTAATTTATTATTTATATAATTAGAATCTAGTGGTTGATTGTCAGATTGTACCTTAGCAAGTGCTTTTTCAATCTTATCACTACCTTGTAGTGAACGTGTAATTGCTTGTATATCTTGTTTTTCATCTGTGACATGTTGATCTTTTGAATCCCTAATTTGATCAGTATCTGATGCTATACGTTCTAATGTTGAGCGACGACCATCATTACTTTTATCGTCTTTACTATCACTATCGGATTGATTTGTTGTCGTACTAGATTCTTCTTTGTTATTTTCGTTTTTATTAGATGGTGATGCTTGCTGATCGCTTTGTTCAGAAAGCTTATTATTAGAGTCAGACTTAAAATCTTGTTGGATTTTATCTAATTTATCAATAACCGACTCTTCAGAATCATCAGTAGTTGCATTGCGTGTACTAGCATTTGTATCGTGTACTTTATTATTTGAATCATCTTTTTCATCGGTTGTTGAGTCACTAGGTTTAGAAGCACTATTTTCACCTTGTTGACGGTTATCAACATTTTTAGCAATTGAATCTAAATCCGACAGTATTTTATCTAAGTCTTTAGTCATATCATCATTATCTTTTTCAGATGTATCGTCATCTTCAGTTTTTGATGATGTGGCACTAGAGTCTGTCGATTTTAAATGATTATTTTTATCTTTTGCATCATTTATAATACGGTCAATACTTGATTGATTATCGACTTTATCTAAACGTTCTTCAAAACTTTTGATATCTGCGTCAGAAAGTTCTTTCAAATCTTTAATATCATCTTTAGCTTGTTGGATTTTGTCAGCGATGGAGTTACTATTAGAAGTATTTTCAACATTTGATGATGTACTTTCTGAATCTGCAAAAGCATCTTTTGTGAAGCCATAACCAACCAGCGAACCACTAAGTAACAACGCAGAACATGACAGCTTGAGGTAGACACCAATTTTATCTGTTCTCTTCATTTACACATACTCCTTTAATAAAGTTACCTGTATTATTCTTTAAATAGATTTATATGATTTAATCAAAAATATACATATCACATTATAATACATAATTTCATAGATTTGTAGATAATGAACCTAAAATAACAAATTTAAAAAACAAATTTCTTGTAATTATTAGTAATTTGGTATTACACTTCTTTACACACTTAATTATTTAATTAATATATTAAGTTAAGTGTAATTCAAAAACAAGGAGTTTTTATAATGGCAAATTCTATTTACTCAACTACAATGATTTCAAATGGTGGACGTGATGGTCGCGTTTTTAGTCCAGATAATACATTTGTTCAAAACCTTGCAACACCTAAGGAAATGGGTGGTCAAGGAGGCAACGATACTAATCCTGAACAATTATTTGCTGCTGGATATAGTGCATGCTTTAATAGCGCGCTATCATTAATCTTATCTCAAAATAAAATAAGTGATGCCAACCCAGAAGTTGAAATCACTATTGAATTACTTAAAGATGATACTGACAATGGTTTTAAACTCGGCGCAGATATTAAAGTCACACTTGAAAATATGTCCCAACAAGATGCTGAGAAATTTGTGGAGCAAGCACATCAATTCTGTCCATACTCAAAAGCGACACGTGGTAACATTGACGTTCAGTTAGATGTTACAGCGCAATAAAACTTGTAATCGTACAACTAATTCTTAGCAAATGTTTCTATACAAGATTAAAGAGTAGAATAATGAATTCAAATTGAATTCTGTTCTACTCTTTTTATATACTTTCATACTTCCACAGTCTCTGTTTTTCATTTCCAATCTCTCATTCAATTTACTTTTCATAAACAAAATATCTTTTTTTAAATCAATTTCATACTTTTTAAAAAATTTCACTTTAAAACAACTATAAAAAGGTTAAAATGGGAATAGTATAAGTAAGTAGATTTTTTCTTCATAAAATGTAAAGTTGCTCATCACCGAAGGAGGACTATTTATGTTTACCATATCAATCATCGCTATGATTATTGGTGTTGTGCTTATTGTTTTAAGTCAAATTATCTATCATTCAAAACCGATAGATGCTAAGGAAAAAATGTTTATACCCGGTGTATGCCTTTTTTTAGTAGGACTCTTAAGTTTAATCGGTCACTTTGTTAATGGCTACGTATAATCTTTTTTCAAAACTGTAAAACATACCAACATCTCTATAACAAAACATAGTATTTAAAAATTTTGTAATTATTAAAAGAGTGGCTGGGACAGAAAGTTCCAGGATAAGTAAATAAAGACAATTTCTATTGAAATAATGTAGAAATTGTCTTTTTTATATTTTTTTTATTATTTTCAGCTCGTTGAGCTTTTACTTTATTATATTAAGCAACGATGATGTCTGAATTCATCGAATTCAGTATCGGGAATTGTTTCTGCAATATCATTTACATGTCGTGAAATATCATTTGTAGGGATAAGAACTGAAGTTTCCATTAGTAGAGTATGTTTAGTCATTTTATAATTTTTATACATAAGACACCTCTTAAATTAGTTTATTGGTATTTATTAAATTATACGAAAGGTCCTTATTTTTCAAAGTATTTTAATATAAAATTACATATATGCACAAAGTATTTTGGCGAGACTCTTGAGGGAACAGGACAAGCTGAAGACTACAGGCTGAAGCTGTCCCCTAAGAAAGCGAGCCAACAATACGAAGTATTATAAATAAAAAGCTAGTAAATGAATTTATAGAAAACTCATTTACTGGCTATTTTGCTAGGAATTATGTCTCATCCTCTTAGCTATTGACTTTGGATAGCTAAATTTAAAATACGCTTATATTAAGTTTTTAAATTTTTAGTTCTCATTAATGAATCTGAACGACGAATTTAATATGAATATGATTTCATTCTTTTTGATGTATCATGATTCATTATTAGTGTTGTCAAAATTTCGACCTTCAAGTCCAGCCAATTCTTCTTTCGAAGCTGCAGGTGCTTTCATTTCAAATATTTCATCGACAACCGTGTAATCATAATAACCGAGACGTGCTATAGGTCTGATTGACTTAATGTCTAATTTTCCGTTGTCCATAATTACTTTATCGTCAATATGCACTTGTGCTACACGACCGATGACTACATCCACAGTTGAAACAGGGTCTCCAGTGGGAATTCTTACTGTTTGAACATATTCACATTCAAAATGAACAGGTGATTCCTTTACCCTACTTCCAGGAGCTTCGATACACGATTCTTTCGTCACACCAGCAAAGTCAAATTCATCATCTTCTGGAGGTAATGCTTTGGATGATAAATTCACTGCTTCACGCAAATCATATGTTGCCATATTCCATACAAACCAACCAGTTTCTTCCGCATTTTTAACTGTATCTTTTCTTTCATGATCGCCAAGCACTGACTGATTAGCCGCAAACATTACCATTGGGGGATCCCATGTAAGATTTTGATATTGACTGTACGGCGCCAAGTTATCTTTACCTTCTTTAGATACTGTAGAAATCCAACCTATAGGTCTAGGTACTGTGCTACTTTTGAACGGATCATGTGGCAATCCATGACTTTTAACACCTTGTTTTGGTGAATAATTCATTTTATATCCACTCCTATCGTTAATCGTTCTATCAACTTAAGGTTACATGACTTGACTTAGCATTGTCTAATATTTATCAATCATTTCAATATAGTTAAAAGTTATAAATAGTATTTTAAACTTTTAACAACCAATATTGCTTTTATCATTTGAAGCTATTTTCAAGAACGTTGGTCACCTGGCATAAATATTGATACAACTAAAGCAATCAGTCCGACAATAGCAATCATTAAAAACTGTAAGAAAAAGTTAGACAGTTCGCCTACAAATAACATTAAAATAGGTGCAATCGCTGTTCCTAAGAATAATACAAATGTATTAACAGATAAAAAGAAACCTTGATTGTTTTTAACAACTACACCTATTTTTGAAATAACAGTAGGAATCGCAAATGCGATACCTGCAACAAACAACACACTAAATGTTGTAATAAGTATAATATTCGTAGTTACACCCATGAGTATGATCGACACAATACATGTTGTTAATGCGATAGTTAGCAAGCGCTTCATACCTATACGACTGCTTACACGCCCTGCTAATAGAGATAATAACATGCCTATCACACCGAACAATTTCATCATTGAGGACACAGACATGTCTCCCCCAACTTGGTGTGATGTGACATATTCATTTAAAATATCATACATACTTATAAACATAATCAGTAATGTTAGTGAAATAAATAAACAATAGAAAACTTTAAGATTGTCTTTGAAATCTTTAAAGTTATTGAAAAACTTAATGAGTTGTATATCAGGATTTTTATGTGGACTCTCAGGTACATTTTTATAAATAACTAATACGAGAATTAAATATAAGATTGTTAAAATAAAATATACCCACTGCCAATTCAAATAACTTACGACTAATTCACTCATATTTTGCCCTAACACACCTGATAACATAAAACTTGTACTGATGAAACTAATTGCTGTTACACGTTTCACACGTGGATAAGTTTCAGTTGTATAAGTCATGACTACAGGAGAAAATGATGCAGCAAATACGCCTTGTAGTGCTCTTAATATTAATAACACTGTAAATGAATGAACAATACCTATCATAAGACAGATGATAACTAATGCACTCATACCTACTAAAATAGTTTTAATTCTGCCATACTTTTCAGAAATCGTTCCATAAAATAGACAACTGATTGAATATGTTAATGAGAATAAAACACCGTTTAAAGTTGCTATAGATTTAGGAACATGAAAGTCTTCTGCGAAAGTTGCTGTAAGAGGTAGAGCCGTATATAAACTTGCCATTACAATGATACCTGAAATAAACATGATTGTCGTAATGAGATTATAGTTTTTACTTTCTTCCATCGATTTCCATACTCCTTTCTAAATTTTATTCAATACGATTATTATGACAGTTTGTTTCAAATTCCTAAAGAGATATTTAAATTGACGAAAAATTAAAATAATATAAATACACTTGTATCCATTTAATTTCTTTAGAGACACATGAGAGCTGAAAAATTGACATACAGATTACTTCAATTTAAGATTACCATTACCTTTAAATATCAATATTTCACAAACCTATGATTAAATCGTTAATATATTACAACATTTATGTTAAATTGTGCATTTAATTTTTATTTTAGGGAAAAGAGATGTCTAGAAGGAATTCATATTTACAGATATATAGGAGGAATCTTTAATGGTTTTACGTTATGCTACAAATTTAAAACTAGCTAAAGAATTATATGATGCAAGTAAACCTAAATTAAAAGGCGATCAAGGTATGATTGATACTTTCACTAATACATTTGGTTTACCGGAAAACTCAGTTAAGTTAGCAGGTGGCGTTGAAGCTGCAGCTGCTGGTTTATTTGCTGCTAGTTTTTTAAATAAAAATATTTCACGCTTAGGCTCACTTGCAGCAATTTCAGTACTTGGTGTTGCAGCTTACAAACATTTTGAAGCAGGGCATGGTAAAAAGGGTGCACAACATGCTTTAGACTTATTAGGTTTATCAACACTTAGCTTATTAGATACTTTTTCTTGTAAAAAATAAGTACTTCAACATATAAATATATATTAAATAAAATAACAGCGGTAATTCCCTTATTAATCTTATCAAGGAATTACCGCTTCTTTTATGTTATCTATCAATGAAGAACAAAGGCATTCAATTCATCAGTCTAGATGAATACGACAATGATTATTTCTTGTATTTATTAAGCAATGCTGGAGGAACATGACATAAATAATAATCCTCCGGAATTTTCTCAAGATGATTCTGATGTTCTTCTGCACTCTTCACATAATTACTTAGAGGTTGTACTTCGACCATTACTTGTTTCGCGTCTTCCCTGCGCTTAATGTAGTCTTTTGCTTCATTTAAATGCTTCGAACTTTCACTATACACACCTGTTCGATATTTTTGACCCTTGTCTTGACCTTGTTGATTTAAACTATAAGGATTTATCATTTCAAACAAATAATCCATCAGCATAAGTATTGAAGTTTTTGCAGGATCAAAGTGTATCTTCACACATTCAGCATAGCCATCATAAGGAGCATCTAAACATTTCGACGTTCCATTTGCCCTTCCAGCTTCTGTTTGAATAACTCCTGGAATCGTATTAAAAAAAGCTTGAGTTCCCCATAGACATCCACCAGCAAAATATACCGTTTCCATATCCTCACTCCCTAAAGCAAATGTGTTAACTCACTTTTCAATCATAAAGAATTCAAAATAAATCTCTCAGTTCATTCAATTACAATCAAAATAAGAAAAGAACCTGTACCTATGATTGATGTATCAGGTTCCATATTATCAACTTGATTACTCTGTTCATTCTGTCTTACTATATCATCAATAATTTGATACCCTTCACAATATTAATAATAAATAATACAAGCGAAGCGATAAGTAGAATACCTCCAATAATTACTCCTATCACTAGTACAGCGACTCCATTTGTCGAATCAATCAAGGATAGTCCAGCAGCAAATGATATAAGTCCTAATACCAAACACACCCAACTCAAAATATGGTTAAATAATGCATTTCTTGAATACGTAGATGCTGGTGGTTGTCCAACAATCCATACGATTAATGGAAACAATACAGGTGCGAAAAATACACTTAGATAACTTAAAGCCCCTAATACATCACCCGTTTTATCATGATAACTTTTATCAAAATTTTCCATACAATTAATCACCTCAATTTAAATATAAACACATTCTGAGAATTCATTTAAGTGATATGGAATACAATTACAATATTGTAAGTTTCGATACAAAGATACTAATGATTAACCACTTAATGCTTGTACTAATACGTATTTAAATGTTGATACCGGCACAGCATTAGCATGACGTTGTTGTAGTGCTAAACGTGTTTCAAATTGACCACGATGATTTCCTATCTCTTTCAAAGCGTTACTCAACTGACTTATATCATTTACAAGAAACTGATTTTCTATTGCAACGAAATCTCGATTATGAACAACCTCTTTATATCCCATAATTAACAATTGATGATTATATGCGCTTCTTACAGCATTCCCTATTTCGTTCCCCTCATTAATATCTAAATAGATGTCACATTGTTGATATAAGGTTTGAACTGTTTGTTCTTTAATTATTGGATATAATTTAACATTTTCATATTGCGATAAACTTAATAATTTTGAAGACATCTCAGTTTTAGCGCCTATGTGAAATTGATAATCTTTATGCAAACGTATCAACGTTTCAACATGTGGTAATTGATCTGAATTTGTTAATGTTAATACATTCTTAGAATAATGATTCCGTTTATACGTGTCATATAAGTAACCAGATGCATATACTGCCTGTTGTTCCTCCCTAGATAGTTGTTCCTTGATCAATTTGTATTCATTCTGATTAGGGACAATAACGGCAAAGCGACTTTGAAGGTTTGGTGATAACATAACTTTCATATTTCCTGGGACATAACCCTGAGATTGTTCTTGCCAAAATAAAATACCTTTTTTCAATGTCGGCAAATGATAAATTGCTAAAAATGGTGTTGATAAAGTATTAAATATAACTTCTTTTATCTCAATGCCCATTTCACTCAAGTAAAATTTAATCCACTCTGTATATGAATCAAAAAAATAAGATTTCCCTTTATATTCTACAACTACATCGTTAGTTACATAATTCTCATAAATCACTTCTTTACCTTCACGTGTCATATACTTTTTTAATATTGCATTACCTAACAAATCGTAAACTGTTTCAGCAAATTTAAATCCTTCTTTTGTATAATAATCAACCGAACGCAAACGCTGTTTTGAATCAAGCCACTCTACATGGCTAACTACACGTGTCTTATAATGTTCCTTATAAAAGATTTCACCTCTAAGCTCACCCATATCTGTAATGGTAGCCATTGTCGCATCTCCTTTAATTTCCCAAAAAGGCGGCGTATCAATATCATTAAAAAAAGCAGGGGTATCATCTTCATAAATTTGATATGCTGCGAAAAAACGATACGGCGATGTCACATCATCAGGTAAAAATCCATCATCATTAATTACAATCGTAAAGTGATTGTAACCAGCACGCTTAAGAGATTGATGTAATTCCTGTGTTTCTTGATTATAATTTTCGAATAAATTAATCATATAGCACCTCTTCAATGAGTTGTCTCCATAGATCAACAATATGCGATGTTTTAAATGATTCTGCAATGTCATACGATACCTCATGTGCCCTTATGGGACCATCTTCAAAATATCGAATAATCATATGAGCGATTTGCGTTGTGATATCATCAGTAGACGCTTGTTCAAAATCTATCGGTATCAAATAGCCATTTTGATGATGTCGAATAAATGTCGGACTGCCATAATTCACATCAAATCCAATCATACCTAAACCAGAGCCAACCGCTTCCATTAATGTCAGTCCGAACCCTTCACTTTGTGAGGCCGCTATGAATAATTCATATTGCTGATATATTGTACGAAGATTTCTATGTCCTTTAATTTGTATGTAATCCTCAGCACGATGTTTGGTAATAATATTTTTAATTTTTTCTTGTTCTTCTCCTTGTCCGTAGATATCAAAACTCAATTGAGGTAACTGATGTTTAGCTTTAATCACAGCTTCCACTATCCAATCAACATGTTTTTCGTTAGCAAGACGTGATGCGGTCATGATGGAATATGGTTTTCTTTCTTTTTCAGGATATTGTAACGATTCTATACTACCTACTGGAATTGTACGTATACGTGGACAATCATTCTTATATTGTTTAAATTGTTCACTTAGTGTCTGCCTTTGCAAATCTGTCGCTGTGATAAAGAAATCAATATGCTGTGCATTTTCGAATTGATACTCATAATAATTATTCCATAAAATGTGAGTCCCATCAGTCGCACCTTCACTGAAATGTTCAGCGTGAACGACTACGCCAACTTTACTGGATCCCTTGTTTTCTAATATGGCTTGTCCCACATCAGTTGCTCGATCAATAATAATGATATCCTCTGAATTCAATCGCAATTGACGTATAAAGTATGCGACGAGTGCTTGTTTACTGTATAAACGTGCATCATCAAACACAAAAACATGTTCATCTTCATCTATATATTCGCGATATGCAATTGATCCATTTTCATTATAAAATTGACGCATATATATTTTAGCTTTATTGTCAAAAGGAGCATAATACTCCGAGAATGTTCTTACATAGCTATAAAAATCTTTCCTAATTAACATTCCATTCACCACAAACTCTGCACGATCAACGTAATGTTCGTTAGCATTTTTTAAATAGCAGGTTACGAATGTTTGCTGATTATTTAAATAGAGTCGTAATACTTTACCGTTTTGTTCTTTTCGAGTAACCTCATTACCTAACTCTGAAATTAAATCATCAACTGTGTACGTTGTAGGAGCGATTTTTACGTCTGTGAAGTATTGATATAGCCAAATAACTTCATCATCTTTAAACCCTATGTTGCTTGTGAGTGTTTGAATATTTTCTGATTGAATAAAATCTAAAAATATAAATTTTGTTGGATAAGGTAATTGCCTTAATAGTTTTGCTCGATACACTTGTGCATATTCAACACCACTACTGGCCCAACCGATTCCAAAATTGATATTATAAATCGTCATGTCTAACACCTCTTTGTTTATGGGAAATGAATGACCATATCTCCGTCCTTATCAAAGGCTAGAATACTTAAACATAAATTTCTAACCATCTTCCTTTTTATATCTTCAGACATATATTCATACGTTTCAAGAGCCACTTTATGATATTCAAAAATGACATTACGCTGTCCATTTTGTCGATTGTTTACACTGGCTTTAAGTTGTTGTAAGTTATCTACTTGTTCAATCCATTCGCTATCTATCGCTTTCAAAATTGATTTTTGAATGAAACGAAGTTTTAAATATGAATCAGCAGCAACTTCTAAACGATTGTTAAATTGTTGAGTAAATTGTTGTATTAAGAATTGTATGATTTCTTCATCATTTTGCATATTAATATTTGATACATCTTCATCGAAGACAAAACTTAAGTTTTCGTATATATAATTCACAAGTGCACGTTCACTACTTAAGTCAAGATTTTTAACGTCTTTTGTAAACACATCTCGTGCAAGCTGTTCAAAATTAAAATCATCAAAATCGCTTGCTTCAAGTATGTGATTACGTTCAGCATAAATTTTATCTCGTTGAACACTAATACTTTTTTCGAATTCATTTGCCATTTCTCTATTTTTCATAGCAGTCTCTTCAGATACACGTTGCGCTTTATTAACAATTGACTTTACACGTTTTTTAAAGAGTGCACTACTTTCTAGTTTAGATGCATCCATCGTTTGGAGGTTTTTATTTTCTGCCAAGTTAGAGTTACTCCAACGTTTTACTAAATCATCATCAAGTGATACAAAAATCTGTGAATATCCAGGATCTCCTTGGCGACCTGAGCGTCCTCTTAATTGACGATCAACACGACTATTATCCATATGTTCATTAATAATCACTGCTAAGCCACCGATATCATGAACCTCTTTTGATAACTTTATATCAGTTCCACGCCCTGCCATACTTGTAGCAACAGTAACTGCAGATAATTGTCCCGCCTCAGCAATCATTTGTGCCTCTTTAGCTACATTTTGAGCGATTAATAAATTGTTGGGTATATCACGTTTAAATAACTCAGCTGAAAAATATTCTGCCGCTTCTGCAGTACGTGTAATTAGTAACACAGGTTGTTGAGTTTCATGTATACCAATCACTGTCTTTAAAATTGCATCGTTCTTTTTGTCACCATTAGCAAATACTCTATCAGGTCTATCATCTCGTTCAATCGGACTGTGAGTCGGAATCTCTATAACAACTTTTGAATATAAATCAAAGAATTCTTTTTCCCCTAATTTACCTGTTCCAGTCATACCTGAAAATTCATCAAATTGCTTAAATAAGTTTTGGAATGTTATGGTTGCCATCACACTCATATCTTGAGAAATTTCAACATTTTCCAGAGCCTCTATAGCTTGATGTAAACCAGACTGAAGCTTTGTTCCAGGTAGCATACGACCAGTTATTCTATCTATAAGCACAATCTCACCATCAAAAATAAAATAGTCTAAATTATATTTGAATAAATACTTAGCTCTAAGCGATAAATGAATCATCCTAACTAAATCAAAATATTGCTGTTGGTATATACTATTCACTTTGAAATAATGGCTTGCTTTTTCCGAGCCCTCATCAGTGAGCCACACTTCTTTTTTATTAAAATTAACTATGAAGTCTTTATCTTTCTCAAGTGTTTCAACAAACGTTTTAACGATGTGAAATAAATTAGATTGTACACGTGGTGCACCAGAAATAACTAAAGGCGTTTGGGCAGCGTCTAATATAATAGAATCGACTTCATCAATAATAGCAAAGTTTAATTTCGGTAAAAATTTGGCACGAATATCATCAGCTAAATTATCAATTAAATAATCAAACCCTAGTCGCCCATTAGTCGTGTAAACAATGTCATGGTGGTACAGTTCATATTTTTCATTTTCAGCGTATTCATATTCTGGAATGTCCACAAATCCTAATGATACAGACAAGCCTAGCCATTCATATAGTGGTTTCATTTCTAAAAAATCGCGTTTTGCTAAGTAATCATTTGTTGTGATTAGATAAGCACCTTTACCTGTAAGTGCATTTAAGTACAGAGGCATGGTAGCTGTAAGCGTCTTACCTTCTCCTGTTTGCATTTCTGCAATATTCCCCTGATGCATAGCGATTGCTCCTAAAATCTGCACATCTTTTGGATACATACCTAAAACGCGCTTAGAAGCCTCTCTAACTGTTGCATAAGCTTGTGGCAGAATGTGATTGAGTGAAGCTTTATTATCATTTAAATAAACTTTAAATTCTTTTGTCTTCGCTTGAAGTGCTTCATCACTAAAATTTGAGAACTCCTCACTAAGCGCATTAATTTGATTTAATATTTTGCGCAATTTTCTTAACCTAATATTATTAATAATTTGGTTAACACCTTTAGCCATTCATATCACTCCTGTGATAGTTTGATGAGTCTAGATGATGTGTCCTTATATTGGTTATTATTTGATTAATTACTTTAAGTTTTTTCTTAGGATCTATATATTGCGTTGCCTCATAAGCTTGATTACTATCTTCTCTTAATTCTTGCACAATTATATTGTGAAAAGATAGATGATTCATGCCAGCATTAATAAGTTCTAATTCATATGAATATGCTTCTCTAGGATAGACAATATTTTCTTTTTTATTTTTTAGAATTTGATGACTAAGAATTTCTTTATTCTTACGATAAAATTTCATTTTAAAATAAGCCGCACCCTCAGGTTCAACTTCAAAATTAAATTGAAATTGATATTGGCGCCCTTTTTTTAAAATAGGTAGCTTTGGGCTTACACGGTCTTCTGCAAAATCAGTTAACATATACCAACTGTGAATGATTGTACCGGATGGCATCAAAGGGTTCTCAAAATAGATATTATCTTGATTAAAGCGTAATTTTGTACCATACATAAAAGTTGATGAATTAACTAGTCGCCATTTGACTTCAAATTTCCTATCTTCTTGCATGTGTTACCCTCCCAAATCGCTCTTCCATGATTAAATGATAAAAATTAATAAACCAATGAGTAACAGTAGCAGAATCATCATTATGTCTACCAGGAATTCTTTTACTTATCACACGTGCATGTTGTTTTGTAAGAACAGGCAATAAATCTTGAAATGCATATTTGTCATAATCATCATGCTCCATGTAAGCAATCGCAAATGTAGTCATTGACAAATCGCTATGCTGAATTTGCTTCCAAAAATGATTATCTAACTGAACAACATCTTTGTTAGTTATGCCATTTTGATTCAATCGCAAAATATCAAGTGACGTTCCAAAATCGTTTGGACGAACGAGTTTCATATTATTAGCAATAGTACCGAGATTTATCAAAGGTTTTCCTACAATAACAGCCGCTGGATTTAATTTTGTAGCGTAATAAAGTGCGCCAAATGATCCCATTGATAATCCAGAAAGAATTAATTGGTTGTTCGCAAATCCCAAATAATCCAAAGCATTTTGGATAACCTTACGGATTGCCTGTTCATAATTCTCTGACCCTAGGTAAAAGGCACCACCTTCGATTCTAGGATCAGCTATTAAAATAAATGGAGCATTCATACGTTTCATCATAAAGTACCCTTCAAAGCCCTCAGCAGTACGATACCCACTAAAATATACATTGAGTGGTGGTTTTAAATCTCCAGGATGGAAGTAATGTATAAATTCTTGCTTATTTTCATCACTATATCGTTTTCCGCCTAATATGAACTGCCCTAATTCCAAGCGTGACCAACGTTTATGAATAGCACCTATAAATAATGTTCCTTTACCTTTAGCTTTGATTGATACACTCACATATGTTTGATAAGGACGAGCAGGTAGTTCTATGGGAGTGTCTAAATCGTCTTGTTCATATATTAGCTTTTCTACTGGTTGATCAGTTGAATAAACAGGCGTCAATCTCAATGTATATTGGATTTTAGCATCACCTTCAACTTTAAATTCTGGCCATATTTGATTCACCTTATTGGCATCAGCAATGATATTTTGACTCCATGTAATGAGGGGTTGGTATGATTCCCCAAATCGTCCTGATACTTCAATAGACTCATTTCCATTAAATTGATAAGAACCATCAAAATGAATACTAACGCGACAATGAATAGGTTTAACTTTATCTCCATATTGCCCAGGAAATGTAACTGCCTCTAGTTTTTGTTGTAATTGTTCTTTATTTTCATAAATGAGTGGTTTTATAAAATTACGTTGTATTGTCTTATCTTGTTGGTATTGATTATCCCAATACTCATTGTCAATCACAGTATTATACGGTGTACTGACTAATGATAAAAGTTTCATTAATGAATCAGAATATTTTTCACGTACAAAAACAAAATCAAATTGTCCTTTTTCATCTAAAATATGTACTACAACATCTTGATAGCCACTTTCAAAATCAAACAAACCAACATCAAAATAATCCCATTCGACATTACTTTTTTGATTAAATAAAGAACCTAAATCATGACCACCTACTTGAAGTACTCTAAATTTACGTGCCACTTGAAACATCACCTTTAAATAACTGATTAATTTGATGAATAATATTAATTGAACTAAAATCATCCGTTAATCTCATGGAATATGCATAAGAATAATTCCAATTTTTTAAATGTGCCAAAAAATAATCTAAAGATTCTACAGTTTGCGATATGTCATCAATAATATATCCATTATGCATATGTTTAACATAATCTGTTCTCTTTTTATTAATTTGTGGTATACCCGCGCCAATACAACAGATTTGTAAAAAAAGTTTCGGCTCTAAAGATAAATCTACTACAACTCTTAATTTTGAAATAACGCTTACAAGATCTTCTTCAAACGGTACTGTTTCAATATCAATGATTGTTTCTTTTTTATTCTGTATCACGTCTTCAATTACATCACTTATTTCCTTTTTCTCTTGGTGATATAAATCATTGAGATGAGCAACTTCATCTATAAGATTTTCCGTAAGATTATCTCTACTCTTAGTTAAAATTTTCAACTTATAGCCATCTTTATGTTGAATATATTGAAATAAGCTGTTTACAATCTCTCGTATTTCAATCTCGTCCAAACCATCTATCCATAATCCAATATAAGTGTCATACAATTGACTACTTTGGTTAGGTAATGACTGCGCATCAAAAGGCGTTACCCTTAAAAGATTAAAATTATTCATATTCAATCCTGCGTAGTGTTCAATCATATTTTGATTAGCTTGTGTATCAACGAGACAATAATATGCTCTCGAAATAGAATCATATAAATCTTGTGTCACCACTTTATTTCGCTCAGTAAAAATAGAAAAACATAAAGACGGTGCATCAATTGTGCGAGCCATCATTGAATTATGACGTTCATCAGATGCCACTATAACAGAATCATCTTCATTCAATTCTCTTTCTACATATGATTGGAATTTCTCTTCTATCAACTCAGCCATAGATGAATACGTAACCTTTTTAAATTTTGATTGGAAATTTTTATTAATCGTTACTGTATTAACATTTAAGTCTTCAACAAATATTTCTTCCCCATCTTTTGAAAAATAGTGTTTTTTATTGTTATCCCCATCAGGTGTATAAGTACGCACTGCCGATATAAATCCTCTATCATCGAATACAAATCGTCTTTGAATTGTACTATACTTGTAATCCTCTACCCACATCAGGTACCCCTCTTGGCTGAAGTGAATTTTAGAAAACGTGTTATCACCCGTAATCGCTTGAATTTGAAAGGGAGTAAAAATAAATTCAGTGCCTTCTGGCCATGAAAGATCGCGATAATCAATAGCTTGAGGCGTTTGATGTCCAATGCCCTGTATCTCATCAAATACAGACCAATAATGACTTTCATACAAATCATATCGATGGAGGAATGTTCTAAGATATGGACTAAAACTTAAAACTATCAATTGATAATCCACATTATTCGAACTATGCATTGTCATTAAACTAATCATATCGTCAAAATCTGTATACTGTTTTTTTAGATAGAATGGTCTTGAGGTACTTTCCCACCATCTGTTACGGCTATACCAAGCTGGTATAAATCGTTTCATATTCCAAAACCTCCTCCCTACCAATATTTATTTAAAATTTGCTTATAGCTGTCAAAGTATAAGTACGCTCTAATTGTTTCAGCGATATTAATTCCAATATAGACAAATACAATCATTTGAGTTGTAAAGTAAACTTCTTTAAGTAAGTGGGGGACAAGCAGCGCTGAATACATTGGTATAGCGAGTACAATCGCTACTACTATTGAACCGAACCAACAAATACGACGTGCTTTACTCCCTAGAAATTTTTCTGTCTGCTGTCCAGGTTGAATACCCTCGAAGTAATTCCCATTTTTAAGAAATTCCTTTGATTTACGTTTTGTATTAATTAATAATCTTGATAAAAAGTAACCCAAAATCATTTGTAACAGAAGATATATAGTAATTCCAACTGGATTTGTAAAATTAAAGACATGTGTTTCAAAATTATGATTCACGATAAAGCGTCCTATGAAATTAACGATATTATTCGTTAACATAAATAATGACAAACTCACCATGATAGAGATACTACCAGCGGGATTAAGTTTCCATGATAAATATGATGGTATATCTTTAGCAGAAATATTCATAATATCATTATATTCTATCCGATATTCTGTTAACTCAATAAAGAAGAGTATAAATAAGGCCAGCACTAATAAGACAATAATCATAGTAATTAAAGATGCGCTTGAATTTAATTTAGGAAAATGTGTATTAAATATAGATTTAACAAGACTCATTAAAACAAT
This sequence comes from Staphylococcus sp. HMSC063F05, assembly GCF_001837075.1. Taxonomy (NCBI): domain Bacteria; kingdom Bacillati; phylum Bacillota; class Bacilli; order Caryophanales; family Staphylococcaceae; genus Staphylococcus; species Staphylococcus sp. HMSC063F05. Next base: position 2,138 of record NZ_KV831357.1, on the reverse strand, counting down.
TGGCATAGGTCCCGAAATGCCATACGTTGTATTTTGATCTGCTAACCACACCATTAACAACGTTCCTGTAATTAAGACTAATAATAAAATGAGCATATTACTATCTTTAATCGCATGTTTATTAATATATGAATGAATAATGTAAAATCCTTGAGCGGCACTAATGATAAGTGTTAACGCTCGCTCTTTGAAATGTCGTTCCCTACGAGTTTGTGTTTTAACCTTATCATTACTTTTGTGGTTTATTAGTGTCAAAATAATCATCGAACTTAACCACGGCCCAAGTCCTAGTGAAAATATATTTAATGTATGTAAATCCCCACCTACATTAGTAATAGCTAACTTAAAAAAGGAATCTTTATGAGTTCTTAAATTTTCATTACTTACGATTGAAATATTACTTCCTATAATATATATAACTAAAATTAAGCATGTAAAAAATATTCTTTTATATAAAATTTTATATTCGAATTTCTTAAACATTTTTTCACCCTAATTATTAAATAATTAATCACTTGAATCATATCTAAAGAGGCTAAGGATAATCTAAAGTTGGATTTAGTTGTCATGTACTTATCCAATCAATTATTGTTCCCTAGCCTCTTAATATGATTAAAACTATCTGTTATTTACTACCATCTTGATCATCATCGTCTTTTCTAGATTTTTTTGCTAAACCGAAGATAGCCAATAAGATAGCTACTGCTACTATAAAACCGTTGCTTACAACTCCATCTTCTCCTTTAGTCGGTTGTTTAACGACTTTATCTTGTGCACGATTTTGATGAAGTAAATCGAGGTTGTTTGAGTGATTATCGGCTTGATTACTTTGTTTTTCACTGTGTTGTTCTGAATCAGTATAACCACTTTGTTCTTGTAAATCATAATCTTTTCCAGTTTTATTAAGCATATTCGTATTTTTTGATTGAGTCACGATTGTATCTTCAGACGAGCTATCACCAATAAATTGACTTTCACTATTTATAGGAGATTGTGAATTGAAAGTTTCAGATGTACTCATTGATGTGGACGTGCTTGCCGATTCGCTTAATGACGTACTTGCACTATTTGAGTCGCTTACACTCATTGATGTAGATGCACTATCGGATGTTGATGTTCTTGTTGAATCTGAAATACTTGTATTTGTTGAGCCACTCAACGATGTACTTGCTCTGTTTGAGTCACTCACACTTGTTGATTCAGACGTACTTTCTGATGTCGATGTGCTTGTCGATTCTGAAAGACTCGTACTTAATGATTCACTCATGGATGCACTTGCACTGTTCGAGTCACTCACACTCGTTGATGTTGATGCACTG
>NZ_KV831357.1:0-719 GCF_001837075.1 Staphylococcus sp. HMSC063F05 | reverse complement strand
CACTCGTTGATGTTGATGCACTGTCTGATGTCGACATACTCGTTGAATCCGAAATGCTTGTACTTGTTGAGTCACTTAATGATGTACTTGCGCTATTGGAGTCACTCTCGCTCGTTGACGTGGATGCACTTTCTGATGTCGATGTACTTGTTGAATCTGAAACGCTTGTACTTGATGAGTCACTTACCGATGTGCTTGCGCTGTTTGAGTCACTTACGCTCGTTGATGTGGATGCACTCGTTGATCCTGAAAGACTCGTACTTGTTGAGTCACTTAATGACGTACTTGTACTATTTGAGTCGCTCACGCTCGTTGATGTGGACGCACTGTCAGATGTCGATGTGCTCGTTGAGTCTGAAAGACTCGTGCTTAATGATCCACTTAACGATGTACTTTCACTTGTTGATTCACTCTCACTTGTTGATGTGGATGCATTGTCGGATGTCGACATACTCGTTGAATCTGAAATGCTTGTACTTGTTGAGTCACTCATGGATGTGCTCGTATTGTTTGACTCACTCACACTTGTTGACGTTGACGCACTTTCTGATGTCGATGTACTTGTTGAGTCTGAAAGACTCGTACTTGTCGAGTCACTTAAGGATGTACTTGTACTGTCTGACTCACTCTCACTCGTTGACGTTGATGCACTGTCTGATGTCGACGTACTCGTTGAGTCTGAAATGCTTGTACTTGTCGAGCCACTTAACGATGTGCTG
>NZ_KV831356.1:0-19087 GCF_001837075.1 Staphylococcus sp. HMSC063F05 | reverse complement strand
CGATGAATTCAGACATTATCGTTGCTTAATATAAGAAAAGTAAAAGCTCAACGAGCTGAAAATAATCAAAAAAATTATGAAAAAGACAATTTCTATATTATTTCAATAGAAATTGTCTTTTTTACTTATCTTGAACCTTTTTGTACCAGCTTCTTTTTATATGAAAATTATAAGTTCATTTTCCTAAATAGTCACTCTTGCTATTTCTCCCATACTATTCATAAATTATGATTTGTGTGGAATGTTATTGCGCTTTATACCCAATTAAATTAATTAAATCTTTTGGATGACTATAAGGAGGTGCATATGCTACTTCAAATTCTGTTAAATCATCCACAGTAGCATTATTCATCATTGCCATTGATAATACGTCTATTCTTTTATCGGCACCTTGTTTACCAACTGCTGCTGCGCGTATAAGTTTTCTCGAGTCTTTTTCAAAATAAACACGTAAATGTAGTGGTGAATTTCCTGGGTAATATCCTGCATGAGCTCCTTGCTTAACTTCAACCATATCATAATCGAAATTTTTAAGTTCATTTGGTTTGATGCCAACACTTGCTAATGTATAGTCAAAAAATTTCACTATATTATTTCCTAGATAACCTTTAAAGTGAATAGACGAATTTCCAGAAAGTTGTTCAGCTATAATACTTGCACCACGGTGTGCTCCCCAAGCAAGTGGAACCTGTGCCGGTAAATTCACATGACGATAATGTGAAGTAATAACATCACCTAATGCATAAATATTTGGTATATTTGTTTGGAAATTATGATTTACTGGGATATAACCTTTATCATTCAGTATGACGTTAGATGATTTAATAAATTGTGAATTTGGATGAGTACCTACACCTTCGATAATAAGATCAAAGTTTTCAACTTTACCAGATGTGAATGTAACTTCATGTCCATTTACTTGACTAATTTCTTCGTTAAATCTATAAGTGATATTTCTCTTTTCTATTTCGTCGATGATGGGTTGATTCATATCTTGATCCATCAGTTTATTAATATTTGTAGAGCGATGAATCCATGTGACATCCAAACCTCTATGATGTAAATTTTCAAGGACTTCTAAAGAGATGTAACCCGCGCCAACAACAAGTGCACGTTGTGCTTTGGTATTCGTAATAAAGGTATCAATTGTTTCAGTATCTTCGAGATTTCGCACAGTAAATGAGATATCACTATGAGTGTTTAATCGATTTGCAGATGCGCCAGGACTTAAAATCAATGTATCGTAACTTTCTTCAAAAGTTTGATTAGTTTGATGATTTAAGACAGTAACTGTTTGTCTCTCATCATTGATTTGTATAACTTCATGGTATGTTTTTACAGTGATTTGCTTTTTGTCATAAAATTGATTGGGCGTGTATGCTAAAACTTTACGACGGTCCTCGATAACGTTGCCAATATAATAAGGTAATGCACAATTAGCAAAGCTCATGTCTCTATCTTTTTCAAAAACAATGATTTCACTCTCTTTATCTAATCTTCGAATTTGACTTGCACAAGTCGCACCACCAGCAACTGCACCGACTATTATAATTTTATTCATAGCTGTCTCTCCTTTATATATGTATGATATTAAAACACGTATGCCTTTTTAATCATCACTTGGATTGTTTATTCAACTTAATAATAACGTATTTTCAAATTAAAAAAGTCATTTAAATAACGACCTATTCCGTCTTCATTATTACTATACGTAGTCTCATTTGCTATTTCCTTTAAATCTTTCAAGCCATTGGCCATTGCAATGCCATGGGTCGCAAACTTTATCATTTCTATATCATTGTCCTCATCACCAAACGCAATGATATGATTGTCGGCGATGTTTAAATAGTTTTGAACATGCTTGATTCCACGTGCTTTGTTAATCCCACGCTTCACAATTTCTATTACTGGAAACGGTGCGCCCCAACGACGATGTTCAATATTTTCTGCATAAAAATGTGTTAACATATCTTTAATTTCAGGAATATTTTCTTCTTCTGCTTCAACAAGTAATGACGTAGGTGCTTCATTAAGATTTTCAAGTAAATTACCTGTTTGAATTTTAGGATTTCCCATTGAAAAACCTTCGTAAAGTCTTGAATCATAACTATTTATAAAGACATAGTCTTTTACTTCAGCAATGATATTTGTAATATGAGATTGTTGAAGTGCTGTAATAATATTTTTAGAAATTTCCACATCAAGTACTTCATGTATCACTTTAAAATCGTTTGCTTTTGGATGATGTACAAATGCTCCATTAAAGTTAACAACAGGTGTGCTCATATTTAGTTCATGATAATACATCTGGCTTGCGCGATAGGGTCTTCCAGTAGCAATCATAACGTAGTGTCCACATTGTTGTAATTCGGTTAATACTTGTTTAGTGTAAGGTGAGATTTCTTTATTGTCATTTAATAATGTACCATCTAGATCTAGACAAATTAAATAAGGTTGCATATATTACTCCTTGTGTTGTTAATTATTATGTAACAGTATCATAGCATTTTATTGGCGTTTTGTCGGATATTTGATATATTGGTGTAAAGAAAATTTTAAAGAGGTGATACTGATGGAAGAAGCACTAAAAGATAGTATCTTAGGCGCTCTTGAAATGGTAATAGATCCTGAGTTAGGGATAGATATCGTTAATTTAGGTTTAGTATATAAAGTTGATGTTGATGATGAAGGTTTATGTACAGTTGAAATGACATTGACTTCGATGGGATGTCCATTAGGACCACAAATTATTGAACAAGTTAAGAGTGTTTTGGCTGAGATTCCTGAAATTTCTGATACAGAAGTGATGATTGTATGGAGTCCACCTTGGAATAAAGATATGATGTCACGATATGCCAAAATAGCTTTAGGCATCGGATAATATAAAGGATAGCTACTCATTGTTTGGAATAATGATGTAGCTATCCTTTTTAATTATTAAAGAAAATTCAATAAGAATTATCGTATGTTCATTTAATATTTTTATAAATTAGGCCTATAATAAAATTGAATTAATATTACAAATGTATTACAATACTTAAGACTTATAACCTTTTAATGAGGTATATCTTACGAAGTATGATAATTAACTCAATGGAAACGTGCGCTATATGATAGGGATAGCTATAACATAAGAGAATGACCTTGTTAATTTGAATGAGATAAAATTTGTTTGAATAAGTTGATTAGAAGCAATAGCGTTCGTCTTATGAAATTGATTAGTAAAAAAGTTACTTGTCTAACGAAATTTATTATTAATAGGGAAGAATGTAACAATGAGAAAAAAATTAAATAATGAATATCGCTCTGCTAAAAAAATACGATATATGCCTGGATTAGATGGTTTGCGAGCAATTGCAGTCATTGGTATTATTATTTATCACTTGAATAAACAATGGTTAACAGGTGGTTTTTTAGGCGTAGATACTTTTTTTGTTATTTCAGGTTATTTGATTACGAGCTTATTACTTAAAGAGTATGAAGATACTGGAACAATAAATCTTAAAAATTTTTGGATTCGTCGTATTAAAAGGTTATTACCAGCGGTATTTGCATTAATAGTAGTAGTTGGAATTGCAACTTTATTATTGCACCCCGAGCATATTGTAAGAGTTAAACATGATATGATAGCAGCAATATTTTACGTATCTAATTGGTGGTATATTGCTAAAGATGTCAATTATTTCGAGCAATTTTCTTTTATGCCTTTAAAGCACCTATGGTCACTAGCCATTGAAGAGCAGTTTTACCTTTTTTTCCCAGCAGTACTCTTATTATTTATGGCAATAGTTAAGAAAAAGAAAAATGTCATACTGATGTTTTGGATCATATCCCTGGTTTCATTATTAATGATGGTTGTTATTTCTCAACCTCACTTGAACCATTCTAGAGTATATTTTGGAACTGATACAAGATTGCAGACACTGCTTTTAGGTGTACTTCTAGCATTTATCTGGCCACCTTTTAAATTAAATCCCAATCCACCTAAAGGATTAAAAACTGTGATTAATAGTGCGGGTATCATAGGACTTACATTTTTAATTCTATTATTCTTTACTGTTAGTGATGAAAGTGATTGGATTTATAACGGTGGATTTTATCTTATTTCAACAATGACTTTGCTAATTATTGCAAGTGTTGTTCATCCAACGACAATTTTAGCTAAGTTATTAGGAAATCCTTTATTTGTCTACATTGGAAAGCGTTCATACAGTTTATACTTATGGCATTTTCCTGTAATTAGCTTTATTCATAGTTATTTTATTGATGGTCAATTACCAACTTATGTTTATATTATGGATATCGTAATTACTGTATTATTAGCCGAATTATCATTTAGATATGTTGAAACGCCATTAAGAAAGGAAAGTCTAAAGGCTTTTACATTTAAAAAAACTTACAAACCTCAGTTTATTAGAACAATTGTAACGTTAATTATGTTGTTACCTTTTATTTTTATACTAGTTGGAGCTTTCGATAAATTCGGAAAAGATACAATTTCAAATAAAGCACAAACATTTAATACAAACGAGGCTGATCAATATCTTATTCATATGATACCGATTGATAATATTTCGTTAACTAGCGATGGTAAAACCAAAGAGAATAAGAAAGACAATGATGTATATACACAAATTAAGCCATTATTAATTGGTGATTCAGTTATGGTAGATATAGGGGAACAATTTAAAACGAAAGTACCCAAAGCTAAAATCGATGGCAAAGTCGGTCGTCAACTCTATCAGGCCGAGAGCCTCGTTAAAAATCAATATAGACATTATAATAAACCATCAGACCAAATCATACTTGAGTTAGGTACAAATGGTGATTTTACAAAAGAACAATTAGATAATTTAATTGACAAATTTGGCAAAGCACAAGTGTATCTTGTGAATACAAGAGTGCCAAGATCATATGAAAGTCATGTTAATGAGTTGATGGCAAAAGCAGCTAAAAATAAAAAGAATGTAACCCTAATTGATTGGTATAGTCGCTCAAAAGGGCATACAGAGTATTTTGCTCCAGACGGAATCCATCTTGAAAATGATGGCGTAGAGGCATTGGCAGATGAGATATTAAAAAATATAAAGAAGAAATAATAAATTAATCATTGAGGAAGAACTCTATTCATTTGGAATTAAGTTCTTTCTCTTTTTTCATTTCTATGTCGTAATAAAATGAAAAAATAAGCTTTTATTGTTGATTAAATAGATAGGAAGGTCTATAATATAGTTAAGGTCAAAGAAAGTCAAAGTCAAATTTGATTTCTCTATATTGATCTACTCTTAATGATAGAGGTGAAATAATTTGGATATTAATCAAATGACATATGCTGTACAAAGTGCCTTACAAAAAGCAGTCGCGTACAGTAAAGAATATGAATTACAAAACATTGAAGTTGAAGCATTGTTAAAAGCTGCAATGAATGAAAATGATAGTTTATTTAAAAGTATATTAGAACGAGCAAATATTGATGTTGATCAATTAATAAAAGCATACGATAATCAATTAAGTCATTATCCAACTGTACAAGGTGACAATGTTCAGTATGGACAGTATATTAGTGCTAAAACAAATGAATTATTAGACAAAGCCGAGAAATATATGAAGTCCTATGAAGATGAGTTTATTTCTATGGAGCATATATTACGTGCAGCCATAGATACTGATGAAACTACTCAAAAATGGGTCGGCAATAAAGTAGAAGTGATAAAAGAAATTATAACTAAAGTTAGAGGGGGAAATCATGTGACATCTCAAAATCCAGAAGTAAACTATGAAGCTTTAGAAAAATATGGTCGTGATCTTGTAGAAGAAGTACGTCAAGGTAAAATGGACCCTGTCATCGGTAGAGATGAAGAAATACGTAATACAATTCGTATATTAAGTCGAAAAACAAAAAATAATCCGGTTTTAATCGGTGAACCAGGTGTAGGTAAAACTGCAATTGTTGAAGGTTTAGCACAACGAATTGTACGTAAAGACGTTCCAGAATCATTACTCGATAAAACGATTTTCGAGCTTGATTTAAGTGCCTTAGTTGCAGGTGCAAAATATAGAGGTGAATTTGAAGAACGTTTAAAAGCAGTATTGAAAGAAGTAAAAGAATCTGAAGGTCGAATCATCTTATTCATTGATGAAATTCATATGTTAGTAGGCGCTGGTAAAACTGATGGTGCTATGGACGCAGGAAACATGTTGAAACCAATGCTTGCGCGTGGTGAATTGCATTGTATAGGTGCTACGACATTAAATGAATATCGTGAATATATTGAAAAAGATTCAGCATTAGAACGTCGTTTCCAAAAAGTTGGGGTCAGTGAACCTGATGTTGAGGATACAATATCAATTTTACGTGGTCTAAAAGAACGTTATGAGGTCTACCATGGTGTACGTATACAAGACCGTGCACTTGTTGCAGCGGCTGAGCTATCTGATAGATATATTACCGATAGATTTTTGCCAGATAAAGCTATAGATTTAGTCGACCAAGCGTGTGCGACAATACGTACAGAAATGGGATCAAATCCAACAGAGTTAGACCAAGTAAATCGTCGAGTAATGCAATTAGAAATTGAAGAAAGTGCCTTGAAAAATGAATCTGATAACGCAAGTAAACATCGTTTAGAAGAGCTTCAAGAGGAATTATCTAATGAAAAAGAAAAACAATCCTCTTTAAAATCACGTGTTGAACAAGAAAAAGAAAAAATTGCTAAAGTACAAGAAAAACGTGCTGAACTAGATAGTAGTCGTCAAGCTCTTGAAGATGCACAAACAGAAGGTAATCTTGAAAAAGCAGCAGAATTACAATATGGTACAATTCCGCAATTAGAAAAAGAATTGCAAGAATTTGAGGAAGCCTTTCAAGATGAAACTGGCGAAGATAGTGAAAGAATGATTCGTGAAGTCGTTTCAGATGAAGAAATAGGCGACATAGTTAGTCAATGGACAGGTATACCTGTATCTAAACTTGTGGAAACAGAAAGAGAAAAGCTATTAAGTTTAAGTGACATCTTACACAAACGTGTAGTAGGTCAAGATAAAGCAGTTGATTTAGTATCAGACGCAGTAGTTAGAGCACGTGCTGGAATTAAAGATCCGAATAGACCAATCGGAAGTTTCTTATTCTTAGGACCTACTGGAGTAGGTAAAACTGAATTAGCAAAATCGCTTGCTTCATCACTTTTCGATTCTGAAAAACATATGATTAGAATTGATATGAGCGAATATATGGAAAAACATGCTGTATCACGTTTAATTGGTGCACCTCCAGGTTATGTAGGTCACGATGAAGGTGGTCAATTAACTGAAGCAGTTAGACGTAATCCATACTCAGTTATTTTGTTAGACGAAGTTGAAAAAGCACATAGCGATGTTTTTAATGTATTACTTCAAATACTAGATGAAGGTCGTCTTACGGATTCTAAAGGTAGAAGTGTTGACTTTAAAAATACCATTATCATCATGACTAGTAATATTGGTTCACAAGTATTACTTGAAAATGTAAAAGATGCTGGTGAAATTAGTGATGATACAGAGAAAGCAGTTATGGACAGTCTACATGCATACTTCAAACCTGAAATATTAAATCGTATGGATGACATCGTGTTATTTAAACCATTATCAGTTAATGATATGAGTATGATTGTAGATAAAATTTTAACACAATTAAATATGAGATTATTAGATCAACATATCTCAATTGAAGTGACAGAAGAAGCGAAAAAATGGCTAGGTGAAGAAGCGTATGAACCACAATTTGGTGCAAGACCATTAAAACGCTTTGTTCAACGACAAATAGAAACTCCAATTGCACGTATGATGATTAAAGAAAGTCTACCTGAAGGTACAATAATTAAAGTAGATTTAAATGACAATAAAGAACTTGATTTTAAGGTTGTTAAACCTACGTCTTAATCTAGCAAAATATTAATTTGTAAAATAAAAAGAGTCCGGGTCATAAAACTATGTCCCGGGCTCTTTTATAATATAAAGGCAGTTGATGATTGAATTAAAAATACGTTAATATCAATCTTTTCAACACATGTTATAGGAGGACAAGCATTCATGCCCTCCTACACTATTATTTAAAGAATTAAGATTCGTATTGATTTGAACCTTTAGACGGCTTAAGAATTGGATCTAAAATAGCTACAACAATAGTGAAGATGACAGCAATAATAATTGGATTAATTACATTTAGTTCTGGTCCACTATTTAAGCTATTCAATACGAAATTAACCATTTGAAGTAACAATACTGCCCAAATGAATGTCATGAGGTATCTCATATTATATAACCTCCACTTGTTTATTCGTTAACTCTATTTTAAGTGATAATATCTTATTTGTATAGTATAAATCTAAGACGTTGGTTATCTCATACTTTTAATTAAAAGTAAAATAAGAAATTAGAGTATGTTGCAATTATAAAGATGTATTTAGTGAAGTTTGTTAAAATACATAATGGAAATGTTTTGTATTGATTGGGAGGCTCTCTGCTTGAGTTTAAAAACATGAATATGTTAAATTAATACCTGGTATTAAAAATTTTTTAAGAAGGTGTACAACCATGAATGTGGGTATTAAAGGTTTTGGTGCATATGCACCTAAAAATATTATAGACAATGCCTATTTTGAGCAGTTTTTAGAAACTTCAGATGAATGGATTTCTAAAATGACTGGTATTAAAGAAAGACATTGGGCAGACGAAGATCAAGACACATCTGATTTAGCATACAATGCAAGTATTAAAGCGATAGAGGATGCCGGCATTCAGCCAGTAGATATAGACATGATTATCGTTGCTACAGCTACTGGGGATATGCCTTTCCCAAGCGTGGCTAACATCTTACAAGAAAGACTAGGAACAGGTAAGGTTGCTACTATGGATCAACTTGCTGCATGTTCTGGCTTTATGTATTCAATGATTACTGCTAAACAATATATACAATCTGGTGATTACAAACATATTTTAGTTGTGGGTGCTGATAAATTATCTAAGATTACCGATATGACTGACCGTTCTACTGCTGTATTATTTGGAGACGGTGCTGGAGCTGTTGTCATGGGAGAAGTTGCTGAAGGTCGTGGTATCATTAGCTATGAAATGGGTTCAGACGGTAGTGGTGGTAAATACTTGTACTTAGATAGAGAAACTGGCAAACTCAAAATGAATGGTAGAGAAGTATTTAAATTTGCTGTGAGAATTATGGGTGATGCATCTACGCGTGTAGTTGAGAAAGCTGGTTTATCGTCTGAAGACATAGACTTATTTGTTCCACATCAGGCTAATATTAGAATTATGGAATCTGCGAGAGAGAGATTAGGAATAGAAAGAGAAAAAATGAGTGTCTCAGTAAATAAATATGGTAATACTTCGGCTGCCTCAATACCATTAAGTATTAATCAAGAATTGCAAAATGGAAAAATCAAAGATGACGATACTTTAGTCTTAGTTGGCTTCGGTGGAGGTCTAACTTGGGGCGCAATCGTTATTAAATGGGGAAAATAGGAGGATAACGTATGAATAAAAATAATAGAGTTGTTATAACGGGTATCGGAGCCTTATCTCCAATTGGTAACGATGCTAAAACAACATGGGACAATGCACTAAAAGGTGTTAACGGTATAGATAAAATCACAAGAATAGATACTGATGATTATAATGTACATCTTGCTGGTGAATTGAAAGATTTTAATATAGAAGACCACATTGATAGAAAAGAAGCTCGCCGTATGGATCGGTTTACACAATACGCGGTGGTTGCTGCAAGAGAAGCGGTTAAAGATGCACAATTAAATATTAATGAAAAAAATGCCGACCGTATTGGTGTATGGATTGGTTCTGGTATCGGTGGTATGGAAACTTTCGAAGTTGCACATACAACACTTGTAGAAAGAGGACCACGTCGAGTAAGTCCATTTTTCGTTCCAATGTTAATTCCTGATATGGCTACTGGTCAAGTTTCTATTGATTTAGGTGCCAAAGGGCCCAATGGTTCTACAGTAACAGCTTGTGCTACGGGGACTAATTCAATAGGTGAGGCATTTAAAATTATTCAACGTGGTGATGCAGATGCAATGGTGACTGGTGGAACAGAGGCACCTATTACACATATGGCAATCGCAGGGTTTAGTGCAAGTCGTGCATTATCTACAAACAATGACCCTGAAACAGCTTGTCGACCATTCCAAGAAGGCCGTGATGGCTTTGTTATGGGTGAAGGGGCAGGTATTGTTGTACTTGAATCATTAGATTCAGCTAAAGAGAGAGGCGCTGAAATTTACGCTGAAGTTGTAGGTTATGGTTCCTCTGGCGATGCACATCATATTACAGCACCTGCGCCTGAAGGTGAAGGTGGCTCACGAGCTATGCAAGCTGCTTTAGATGATGCTGGAATCAAAGCTCAAGATGTACAGTATTTAAATGCACATGGCACAAGTACACCTGTTGGAGATTTATATGAGGTTCAAGCGATTAAAAATACATTCGGTGATGCTGCGAAGTCATTAAAAGTAAGTTCAACTAAATCAATGACTGGACATTTATTAGGTGCTACAGGTGGAATTGAAGCTATTTTTTCTGCGCTATCAATTCGTGATTCAAAGGTAGCCCCTACAATACATGCAATCACACCAGACGAAGAATGTGATTTGGACATTGTTCTGAATGTAGCCCAAGACTTAGACATTACCTATGCAATGAGTAATAGTTTAGGATTTGGTGGACATAATGCAGTGTTAGTATTTAAAAAATTTGAAGACTAAAATTAAATAAATGTAAACAAAAATCTTCAAGTGATGAGTTATTAATTTAGCTACTCACTTGAAGATTTTTTTATATTAATAAAGATACTCCGATACTCACAATTATATAAGTGAGGTTAATAATCAATGTTGGAACTACCCATGGGGAAATAATATAACTTTCTTTTTTAACTTTTTGTGGATTGAAAAAGTGGTCATTTTTCATCATACGTTTTCTCTTAGTTGAGGAAAGTTGATACTTTAAACGACGAAATCCAAAACTTGTAGCATCAAATATTCCTTCTTGAATGAGTAAAATAAGGAAAGCAACTATAAAAATAATGAATGATGTATAAAATAAGATATTGATTAAATTTATAAAGTGATTTGAATAAAATAACCATATAATTATTGATAAAACTGGCGTAAATAATGACGAAATCAAATAAGAATTTATGGACATTAATGAAACCTCCTATCTATGCTAAATGTATTTTAACTTAATATTAGAAAAGGGTAGATTTTTATATTGCAAAAGTAAGAGAATAAAACAAAAAAAGTCATTTATCTATATTTACTATAGTACTGTAATGCAAAATGATATTGCAATTGTATAAATATTATAGATATAATAAAGATTAATATTTCTGAAAATTATGAAGGGAATGTCAATTTTGAATATTCTTTAATTTAGGAGGGTGTATATGACTAAATATGTGTTGAAACGATTGTGTTATATGTTTGTGTCGTTATTTATTGTTATAACAATTACATTTTTCTTAATGAAATTAATGCCAGGATCTCCGTTTAATGACACAAAACTTAATGCGCAACAAAAAGAAATATTAAATGAAAAGTACGGTTTGAATGATCCAGTAGCATTACAATATGTTAATTATTTGAAAAATGTAGTAACAGGTGATTTTGGCAACTCATTTCAATATCATAATATGCCAGTGTGGGATTTAGTTAAACCACGATTGATACCTTCAATGGAGATGGGAATAACAGCTATGGTTATTGGTGTTGTTTTAGGTTTAGTATTAGGTGTTGCTGCTGCTACTAAACAAAATACATGGGTAGACTATACAACAACAATTATCTCTGTTATCGCAGTATCAGTGCCGTCATTTGTCTTAGCAGTTTTATTGCAGTATGTATTTGCAGTTAAGTTAGAATGGTTTCCAGTTGCAGGATGGGAAGGTTTTTCTACAGCTATTTTACCTTCTCTAGCACTATCAGCTACAGTTTTAGCAACTGTTGCAAGATATATTAGAGCTGAAATGATTGAAGTACTCAGTTCAGATTACATACTTTTAGCTCGAGCTAAAGGAAATTCTACTTTAAAAGTGCTCTTTGGACATGCATTACGAAATGCATTAATTCCTATTATTACAATCATTGTACCTATGTTAGCAGGTATATTAACAGGAACATTAACAATTGAAAATATCTTTGGTGTTCCAGGATTAGGTGATCAATTTGTTCGTTCTATAACTACAAATGATTTTTCAGTCATCATGGCTACAACGATATTATTCAGTACTTTATTTATTGTTTCGATCTTTATTGTAGACATTTTATATGGTGTTATCGATCCAAGAATTCGTGTACAAGGGGGCAAGAAATAATGAGTAATAAAGAAGATGTTACAAACATTAATGGCGATATTTCTAATGCAACGATGTCACATACAAGTAATGATATTTCGAATACAGATTTTATTATTAGAGATTTAGACTTGAATCAAGAGCCAGAAATGCCACGTCAAAGTAAGAATTTTTGGCAAGATGCTTGGTCACAATTGAAACGTAATAAATTAGCAGTAATCGGAATGATAGGTTTGTTGCTTATAGTTATTATGGCATTTATAGGACCATTAATGAATAAACACGATTTTGCTGAGCAGAATGTTGATCATCGTAATCTCCCAGCAAAAATACCATTATTAGATCATGTTTCATTTTTACCTTTTGACGGTAAAGGTACGGACGGTAAAAATGCTTACAAAGAAGCAGGTGCGAAAGAAAACTATTGGTTTGGTACTGATCAACTTGGACGTGATTTATGGACACGTACTTGGAAAGGTGCTCAAATTTCACTTTATATTGGTGTAGTTGCTGCATTATTAGATATTTGTATTGGCGTTGTATATGGAGCCGTTTCTGGTTTCTTTGGAGGCAGGGTAGATGATGTGATGCAAAGGATTTTAGAAATTATTGCTTCTATACCCAATTTAATTGTCGTTATTTTATTCGTACTTATTTTTGAACCATCAATTTGGACTATTATATTAGCTATGTCAATTACTGGCTGGCTGGGGATGAGTAGAGTGGTACGTGGAGAATTTTTAAAATTGAAAAATCAAGAATTTGTTTTGGCATCTCAAACATTGGGTGCTTCTAAATTCAAGTTAATCTTTAAACATATATTACCTAACACATTAGGAGCAATTGTCGTTACATCAATGTTTACTGTTCCAAGTGCAATATTTTTCGAAGCATTTTTAAGCTTTATTGGAATAGGGGTGCCTGCGCCTAAGACGTCATTAGGATCTCTTGTCAATGATGGGCGTGCAATGTTGTTGATACATCCTCATGAATTATTTATTCCAGCAATCATTTTAAGTTTATTGATTTTATTCTTCTATCTATTTAGTGATGGACTACGTGATGCATTCGACCCAAAAATGCGAAAATAAAGGAGGTAAAAGTAATGACAGAAACGGTATTAGAAGTAAATGATTTGCACGTTTCCTTTGATATTGCTGCAGGAGAAGTGCAAGCTGTCAGAGGCGTGGATTTTCATTTAAATAAAGGGGAAACGTTAGCCATTGTTGGAGAATCTGGATCTGGAAAATCTGTAACAACTAAGGCAATTACAAAACTTTTTCAAAAGGATACAGGAAGAATAAAAAAGGGAGAAATCTTATTTTTAGGTGAGGACTTAGCTCAGAAAAGTGAAAAAGAACTGATACAGCTAAGAGGTCGAGATATTTCAATGATATTTCAGGATCCTATGACTTCTTTAAATCCAACAATGCAAATCGGAAAGCAAGTCATGGAACCTTTGATTAAACATAAGAAATTAAGTAAAGCAAAGGCCAAGCAAAGAGCATTGGAAATTTTGAATTTAGTTGGGTTACCTCGTGCTGAAAAACGATTTAAAGCTTATCCACATCAATTTTCAGGAGGACAACGTCAGAGAATAGTTATTGCAATAGCATTGGCATGTGAGCCTAAAATATTAATTGCTGATGAGCCTACAACTGCTTTAGATGTGACAATGCAGGCTCAAATTTTAGATCTTATGAAAGAACTACAAAATAAGATTGAAACTTCAATTATCTTTATTACGCATGATTTAGGCGTTGTAGCAAATATTGCGGACAAAGTAGCCGTAATGTATGGGGGACAGATGGTTGAAACAGGGGATGTGAATGAAATATTTTATGATCCTAAACATCCCTATACCTGGGGATTGCTTTCTTCAATGCCTGATTTAACAACCAGTAATGACACGGACTTAATTGCAATTCCAGGTACACCACCAGATTTACTTCATCCACCAATTGGTGATGCTTTCGCACGTAGAAGTCGATATGCTTTAGATATTGATTTTAAAGAAGAACCACCTTGGTTCAAAATTTCACCCACACATTTTGTTAAATCTTGGTTATTAGATGCAAGAGCTCCAAAAGTTACGCCACCTTCAATGGTTCAAAAACGATTAAGAACAATGCCAAGTAATTATGAACAACCACATAGAGTAGAGAGGGTGGCTTTTAATGAGTAATGAAAATGTATTATTACAAGTTAAAAATTTAAAACAGTATTTTAATCAAGGTAAACATAATGAAGTTAAAGCGATTGATAATATAAGTTTTGATGTTTATAAAGGGGAAACTTTAGGCCTAGTAGGAGAGTCTGGATGTGGTAAATCAACGACTGGAAAAGCCATTATCAAATTAAATGATATTACTGATGGCGCAATCGAGTATGATGGTAAAGATATTCATCAAATTAGAAAACGTAAAGAGCGATTGAAGTTTAATAAGAAAATTCAAATGATATTTCAAGATCCTTATGCATCTCTAAATCCTCGGTTAAAGGTAATGGATATCGTAGCTGAAGGAATAGATATTCACAAACTTGCTAGTAGTCAGCGTGATCGAAAGAAACGTGTATACGACCTTTTAGAAACAGTTGGTTTAGGTAAAGAACACGCGAATCGTTACCCACATGAGTTTTCAGGCGGACAAAGACAACGTATTGGTATCGCACGTGCATTAGCTGTAGAGCCAGAATTTATTATTGCAGATGAACCGATATCAGCATTAGATGTATCGATTCAAGCTCAAGTCGTTAATCTTTTATTAAAGCTACAACGTGAACGTGATATTACTTTATTGTTTATTGCTCATGATTTATCAATGGTGAAATATATTTCCGATAGAATTGCAGTGATGCACTTCGGTAAAATTGTAGAAATTGGACCGGCTGATGATATTTATAATTATCCATTACATGATTATACTAAGTCATTATTAAGTGCCATTCCACAGCCTGATCCTGATGTTGAGAGAAATCGTCAACGTGTTTTATATCATGAAGATGCAACGCTTAATGAAGAACGTCAATTAAATGAAATTAGACCACAACATTATGTATTTTCTACTCAAAACGAAGCAGTTAAATTGAAACAAAAGTATGGTTTGTCTGTTTAATAAGTTAAGAAAGGAGGAATTAAAGGATGAAAGGTTTTAAAGTCTTAATTATTTTATTAAGTGTATGCATAATTTTATCTGCTTGTAGTAATAAGCAGAGTTTATATTCAGACCAGGGGCAAGTTTTTAGGAAGGTAATCACACAAGATATGACTACACTAGATACAGCTTTAATTACAGATGCTGTTTCTGGTGATATAGCAGCTCAAGCTTTTGAAGGATTATATACTTTAAATAAAGAAGACAAAGCTGAACCAGCTATTGCTAAATCTTTTCCAAAGAAAAGTAATGGTGGCAAAACACTTACGATTAATTTAAGAAAAAATGCAAAATGGTCCAATGGAGATTCGGTAACTGCATATGACTTCGTATATGCGTGGAGAAAGGTAGTTAATCCTAAGACGGCTTCTGAGTTTGCATACATAATGAGCGATATAAAAAATGCAGATGAAGTTAATGCAGGTAAAAAATCAGTCAAGGATTTGGGTATCACGGCTATAGGTAAATATAAATTACAAGTAGATTTAGAAAGACCTGTACCTTATATTAATGAACTATTAGCACTTAATACATTTAATCCTCAAAATGAGAAAGTTGCTAAAAAGTTTGGAGAACAATATGGTACAACTGCTGAAAAAGCAGTGTACAATGGACCATTTGAAGTAACAAATTGGAAAGTGGAAGATAAAATTCAATTAGTTAAAAATGAACAATATTGGGATAAGAAGAATGTAAAATTAGATAAAGTGAACTATAAAGTATTAAAAGATCAACAAGCAGGTGCATCGTTATATGATACTGGCTCGGTCGATGATACTATTATAACTTCTGAACAAGTTGATAAATATAGAGGAGAATCTGCTTTGAATTATCGTTTAACAGCAGCAACATTCTTTATTAAAATGAATCAAAAAACAGTTCCTGAATTTAAAAATAAGCATTTAAGATTGGCTATATCTCAAGCAATAAATAAAAAAGGGTATGTCAATTCTGTTTTAAATGATGGTTCGCTACCATCAAATAATTTTACTGGAGTAGGAACTGCCGATACACCGGATGGCAAAGATTTTGCAAGAACCATCAAATCACCATTAAAATTCAACCCTGATTTAGCGAAAAAGAATTGGAGAGAAGCACAAAAAGAATTAGGAAAAAATAAATTTACTTTTACGATGAACACACAGGATACACCTGCTTCAAAAATTGCTGCCGAATATATAAAATCTCAAATTGAAAGTCATTTGCCAGGTGTGACACTCAAAATTAAACAAATGCCATTTAAACAAAAAACTACTTTAGAATTAGCAAATAACTATGAAGCAAGTTATTCAGGGTGGAGTCCTGATTATCCTGACCCAACAGCATTTCTTCAAACAATGACAAAAAATAATGCACAGAATAATACAGATTGGAGTAATAAAGAATACGATCAATTACTCAAAGATGCTAACAGCAAGCTTTTACGAAAGCCAGGTGAACGTAATACCTCATTACAAAAAGCGGAATATATCTTATTACATGAAGCGCCAGTCGCTCCTGTTTATCAAAAAGGAGAAGCACACTTAACGAATCCGCAAGTAAAAGGATTACAATATCACAAAGTAGGGCCTGAAACGACGCTTAAACATGTCTATATTGATAAATCAATCAATAGGGAGACAGGTAAATAGAAGTATAAAAATGCCTCGAAAATTATTTTCGAGGCATTATTTGTATATTATATAGTATTATCTTTTTCGACCTAAGCCCATTGCTTTTTCCATTTTTTTCAATGTTTTAAATGAAGCTTTTTGAGCTTTTTCTTTACCTTTATCTAGAATATCATCTAGGTCATCAGAATTATAAAAGCTTGCATATTTTTCTTGGAAATTAATAAGAAAATCTTTAACGATTTCCGATAAATCACCTTTAAATTTACCGTAACCTTCACCTTCATATTTAGATTCAATATTCTTAATAGATTCATTAGTTAGACCAGAATATATTGAAAGTAAATTTGAAATGCCTGGTTTATTCTCACGATCAAATTTTATTATACCGTCAGAGTCTGTTACAGCGCTTTTAATTTTTTGGGCAGCTACATGAGGTTCATCCAATAAAGAAATGAAATTCTTCTGATTATCATCACTTTTACTCATTTTTTTAGTAGGATCTTGTAAACTCATCACACGCCCACCAACTTTAGGCATTCGTACCTCTGGTTTTACTAATACATCGTTATATCTACTATTGAAACGATCTACTAAATTACGTGTCAGTTCCATATGCTGTTTTTGATCATCACCAACAGGGACAATGTTAGTGTTGTAAATCACGATATCAGCCGCCATCAATGGTGGATAAGTGAGTAGACCAGCAGGCACTCCATCTGCGCGTTTCTGAGCTTTGTCTTTAAACTGAGTCATACGTTCCAATTCACCAATAGAAGCTATTGTTGTAAGCATCCAACCAGCTTGCACGTGTGCAGGGACTTCAGATTGAATAAATAAAGTCGATTTATCTGGATCAATACCTGTTGCCAAATAAATTGCTGCGAGTTGACGTATTTGTTTGCGTAATTTTAAGCGGTCTTGTGGTACCGTTATTGCATGTTGGTCTACGATACAGAAAAAACATTCATAGTCATCTTGAACATCTACAAATTGTTTTAATGCACCAATGTAGTTACCAATTGTTGGAATACCACTTGGCTGAATTCCTGAGAATAAAGTTTCCATATTAGATGCCTACTTTCTAATTAATATTGTTTATGTAACATTATAACAGTATTTCGTTAATTTGTAAGTTGTGTTAAAATATCAATATCTGGGTATATCGTTAAAGAGAGATATACATTTTTATTTATTTTTAAGATTTCTCAGAAAAATTAGGTTTTTCTCATTTAATTTTAATCTTAGCCATTTATAATAATAAGTGTAAGATTAAGAAAGCTAAAAACTTAATTTCTTTAATTAACAAATAATTTTAAAATAATGAATTAAATTCATTCTATAGGAGAGTGAGATGTATGGTAACATTATTTACTTCACCAAGTTGCACATCTTGCCGTAAAGCGAAAGCATGGTTACAAGAACATGATATTCCGTATACGGAGCGTAACATTTTTTCTGAACATTTAACAATTGATGAAATTAAACAAATTTTAAAAATGACTGAAGATGGAACTGACGAAATTATTTCAACACGTTCTAAGACATATCAAAAATTGAATGTAGATATAGATTCATTACCATTACAAGATTTATACTCAATCATTCAAGATAATCCTGGCTTGTTACGTCGTCCAATTATTTTAGATGATAAACGTTTACAAGTTGGATACAACGAAGATGAAATTCGTCGTTTCCTACCACGAAAAGTACGTACGTTCCAATTACAAGAAGCGCAACGTTTAGTTGATTAATAATAATATTAACAACTTCCTTGAAAGATATTTGAGAGTGGAATAGAATTCTTGCTGATTTCGTTCTTCCACTTTGGTAACGAAGAATCGTGTTGAACAACGCTTAACATATGCGTATTAACAATTTAGTCATCGATTGCCATTCGTTAAAGTATGCCTAGGACATTTTTCGTCCTAGGCTCTTTCCTACGATTAGTCAAGTACTTATAA